>NZ_JBFOCK010000036.1:0-77512 GCF_040907765.1 Aeromonas sp. s9 | reverse complement strand
CAGATTGAGGCGGTGGCGATGGACATGAACACGGCGTTCGACCTGGAGGTGAAGCAACACTGCCCGCAGGCGGAGGTGGTCTACGACCTGTTCCACGTGGTGGCTCGCTATGGCCGAGAGGTGGTGGACCGGGTGCGAGTGGAGCAGGCGAATGCACTGAAAAGCGATAAACCGGCGCGAAAAGTGGTCAAAAGTGCGCGTTGGTTGCTGCTACGTAATCGGACGAAGCTGAGTGAAAAACAGGATGTGAAGTTGCAGGAGCTGTTGGCGGCGAATCAACCGCTGGCGATGGTGTACGTGCTGAAAGAGGCGTTGAAGGGCATCTGGTATGCGCCGAGCGTGTGGGAAGGATGGCGACGATGGCGGAGCTGGATGCGGCAGGTGAAGGAAAGCGGGCTAGCGCCGCTGCAACGATTTGGTCGAAATTTATCGAAATATATGCGGGGGATCCTGGCGAGTGCAAACTACCCGATGCACACGAGTGTGCTGGAAGGGGTGAACAACAAGATCAAAGTGATAAAGCGCATGGCATATGGATTTAGGGACTCAGAATACTTTTTTCTGAAAATCAAGGCGGCCTTCCCCGGAAAGCCGCGATGAACCTTTTTTTATGGCTGCGCTCCGCGGGCAGACGGGATGGGAGACCCGCTCGCAGGCCCCTGCCTGCGTCGCGACCGGCAGGGAGGATCGAGACGGGAGCGGATCAGGATCCGCCCCCCGGGCGTCACAAGAGGCCCTTTCAGAACCGATCCTCTCGGGGGAAAAACTGAAAGTGGGTTACAAAATAAATGATTCATTGGTGATTAACGATGAACTGCGGCATATCCATCGTTATTCCTTGCAAATACGAGGCGACAAACCATGACTCATTTGAGTGCAAAATTTGGTTTTGTGACGACAGTCACGTTGACACTGCATTTTCGCAAACCACAAAACGAGACATCAATCACAAAAAATTGACACCCAGAAGCGAGAAGATCGAAATGTAGCCGAAATACAGCGACTGACTGTGATCTTCATCACTATATCGGGAGGGGGGAGGTCGAGGTATTTGAGATCCAGGTCACAAGACACCCCGTTTCCAGCCTAATTTGATCACAAGCTGGTAGATTGAAGTTGCTTAGACGACTGGGATGGGAGTTCGGCAAAACTCGTCATCCCGACTACCACTTTTAATCACACAGGCTTAAAACGGGGTCCCGACATGTTATCACCGGATACCAAAGTCAAGATACAGAATTTTGGACGCTTCCTGTCCAATATGGTCATGCCCAACATAGGCGCCTTCATCGCCTGGGGCTTCATCACCGCCCTCTTCATCCCCACTGGCTGGCTGCCCAATGAAACCTTGGCCAAGCTGGTTGGTCCCATGATCACCTACCTGCTGCCGCTGCTCATCGGCTATACCGGCGGCAAGCTGATCGGGGGTGACCGGGGTGCCGTGGTCGGTGCCATCACCACCATGGGCGTCATCGTGGGGACCGACATCCCCATGTTCATGGGCGCCATGATGGTCGGCCCGCTGGGTGGCTGGGCCATCAAGCGCTTCGACAAGGCGATGGAAGGTCGCGTCAAGAGCGGCTTCGAGATGCTGGTGAACAACTTCTCCGCCGGCATCATCGGCATGTTGCTCGCCATTCTCGCCTTCTTCGTCATCGGTCCCTTCGTCAAGGTGCTCTCCGGCGTGCTGGCGAGCGGTGTCGGCTTCCTGGTGGACAACCACATGCTGCCCCTCACCTCCATCTTCGTCGAGCCGGCCAAGATCCTGTTCCTGAACAACGCCATCAACCACGGCATCTTCTCGCCGCTCGGGATCCAGCAAGCCACCGAACAGGGCCGCTCCATCTTCTTCCTGATCGAAGCGAACCCGGGTCCGGGCATGGGCGTGTTGCTGGCCTACATGGTGTTCGGCCGTGGCGCCGCCAAGCAGTCCGCAGCCGGTGCGTCCATCATCCACTTCTTCGGCGGCATCCACGAAATCTACTTCCCGTACGTGCTGATGAACCCGCGCCTCATCCTGGCGGTGATCGCAGGCGGCATGACCGGGGTCTTCACCCTGACCCTGTTCAACGCAGGTCTCGTCTCCCCCGCCTCCCCGGGCTCCATCTTCGCCGTGCTGCTGATGACGCCGAAAGCCTCCCTCATCGGGGTGCTGCTCTCCATCGTCGCCTCCGCCACCGTCTCCTTCCTGGTCGCCGCCGTGTTCGTCCGTGCCCAGCAGCCGGAAGCCGACGAGGCCGATGCCCTGGGTGAAGCCACCCGCAAGATGAAGGCCATGAAGGGTACCAAGCCGGAGACCACCGCCGCCAAGAAGCCGGAAACAGAGCTGACCGCAGTGCGCAACATCGTCGTCGCCTGCGATGCGGGCATGGGCTCCAGCGCCATGGGCGCCGGCATGCTGCGCAAGCGGGTGCAGGCCGCCGGTCTCGACATCAGCGTCACCAACCGTGCCATCAACAACCTGGACGATCAGGTGGATCTGGTCATCACCCACAAGGATCTCACCGACCGTGCCCGTCGCCATGCGCCGCATGCACAGCACATTTCGCTGACCAACTTCCTCGACAACGCCCTCTATCAGGAGCTGGTGCAGAACCTCAGCCTGGCCAACGCGGCCAACGATGACGTCGCCAACCCGCAACTGCTGGTGGCGGCCAACGACGACAGCTACGAGCCCCAGGAGCCGGAAGTCTTCACCCTTAGCCTGCAGGACGTGCACCTGGGCCTCAAGGCCGATAGCAAGGAAGCCGCCATCGTGACCGCCGGCAAGCTACTGGCCGAGCGAGGCTATGTGGCACCGGACTACGTCGACGCCATGCTGGAGCGCGAACAGCTGGTCTCCACCTACCTCGGCGAATCCATCGCCGTGCCCCACGGCACCATCGCCGCCAAGGAGCACGTGAAGCGTACCGGCATCGTCATCTGCCAGTACCCGGCCGGAGTCGCCTTCGGCGAGGGCGCCGATGAGGTAGCGCGCCTGGTCATCGGCATCGCCGCCCGCAACGATGAACACATTCAGGTCATAACCCGCCTGACCAATGCACTGGACGAACCCGGTCTCATCGACCGCCTGGCCAGTACCCAGGATCCTCAGGAGTTCCTGGACTTGCTGGGCGCCGAACAGGCTGCCTGAACATCCGTCATCGTCTTTGGTTATAGAGGTTAATATCATGAAAACATTGCATTTTGGTGCCGGCAACATAGGTCGTGGCTTCATCGGCAAACTGCTGGCGGACGCCAGCCATCAGGTCACCTTCGCCGACGTCAACGAGACCCTGATCGATCAGCTCAACCACCGCCAGGAGTACAAGGTGCACGTGGTGGGCACGGATCAGAAGCTGGACGTGGTGCGCAACGTGGCGGCGGTCAGTTCCGCCGGTCACGAGGTGATCGCCCGCATCATCACCGCCGATCTGGTCACCACGGCGGTCGGCCCCAACATCCTGGACAAGATTGCCAGCACCCTGGCCAAGGGGCTGCAGGCCCGCTTCGATGCCGGCAACCTGACTCCCCTCAACGTCATCGCCTGCGAGAACATGGTGCGCGGCACCAGCCACCTCAAGGAGGAGGTACTCAAGTACCTGCCGGTCGCGTATCATGCCACCCTCGAGCAGTGCGTCGGCTTCGTCGACTCGGCGGTGGATCGCATCGTTCCACCCGCCGCGGCGAACGACGATCCCCTGGAGGTGACGGTGGAGAGCTTCAGCGAGTGGATCGTCGATCGGACCCAGTTCAAGGGGGAGCTGCCCCAGGTCGCGGGCATGGAGCCCACCGACAACCTGATGGCCTTCGTCGAGCGCAAGCTGTTCACCCTCAACACCGGCCACATCGTCACCGCCTACCTCGGCAAGCTCAGGGGCTATCGCACCGTGCGCGAGGCGATCGAGGATTCGCTGATCCGCAGCAAGGTGCGCCGCGCCATGGAGGAGAGCGGGGCCGTGCTGGTGAAACGCTACGGCTTCGACCCGCGCCTGCACGCCGCCTACATCGAGAAGATCCTCTCCCGCTTCGCCAACCCCTATCTGGTGGACGAGATTGACCGGGTCGGTCGCCAGCCGCTGCGCAAGCTGGCGGCGGGGGACAGGCTGGTGAAGCCGCTGCTCGGCACCCTGGAGTACGGCCTGCCGAGCGATCACCTGCAGGAGGGCATCGCCGCCGCACTGCATTACCGCAATGAGGACGATCCCCAGGCGGTGGAGCTGCAGGCCATGCTGGCGGAAATTGGTCCGGCACGGACCCTGGCCCGCGTCACCGGCCTGGATGAGCACAGCGATGTGGTACGCACCATCGTCGCCCGTTACAACAACTTGAAGTGACCTGATGGGGTGGCGTCACACCGCCCGTGACGGACCCCATACGATACAAACCGGGGGAGGGCCTGCTCTCCCCCTGTCAGCCGGACCCGAAGCACTTATGACCACACACCAGGAAGATGAAGTACTGGAGCGACTGAACGAGCAGGATGGCCCCCGCGGCTTCTTTCTCGAGGTCGTGACCATCCTGGAAGAGGCGGTCGACTCCCTGATGCGGCGAGCCTTTCGTCAGGAGGAGTATGCCGTCAAATACGCCATCGAACCCCTGCTCAACCAGAGCGGCCCCCTCGGCCAGCTGGAGGTGCGCCTCAAGCTCATCTTCGCCCTCGGCCTCATCTCCCTCGAGCGCTATCAGGATCTCGAGGCGTACCTGAAGATCCGCGACTTTCTGGTACGCGACCCCAAGGATTACCGCTTCAGCGACAAGCCGGTCCGCGATCTGCTCGAGCGCCTGAATGCCATCCAGCAGGGCAGCATGATGCCGCAGGATCCCCCGGCCAACGAGGAGGACTGGCCCCTCTACCAGATGCAGCTCAACCGGCTCGATCAGATGGTGCGCTCCGCCCTGGTGCTGGCGGTGACCGATTGCGTCACCGAACTCCACAAAGAGAGCCCCATCTGATCTGAGCGGCTCTCTCCTGCACGCCTGGCGGGTGTCATCTTGCCCCCCTTCCCCGCTACACTAGGTCCAACCCCATCACCTGTACGAGGTTGGCATGATTGCTCTATCCCTCGCCGGAATAGCCCTCATCTCCCTGCTCGCCCAATGGCTTGCCTGGTCCGTGCGCGTTCCCGCCATTTTGTTCCTGCTGCTGAGCGGCCTATTGCTCGGCCCGGTGACCGGTCTGCTCGATCCCGATCAGTTGCTGGGGGATCTGCTGTTTCCCCTGGTTTCCCTCTCGGTCGCCATCATCCTGTTTGAAGGGGCGCTGACCCTGCACCTGACCGAACTCAAGGGGATCGGCAAGGTGGTACGCAACCTCTGCTCCACCGGCATGGTGACCAGCTTTGCCGTCATCGGCGCCGCCAGCTACTTCCTGCTTGGGCTGGACTGGCGGGTCGCCATGGTGCTCGGCGCCGTGCTGGTAGTGACCGGCCCCACGGTGATCGCCCCCATGCTCAACGTGATCCGCCCGGTCCGGGAGGTAGACAAGATCCTGCGCTGGGAGGGGATCGTCATCGACCCCATCGGCGCCCTGTTCGCGGTACTGGTGTTCGAGGCGGTGCGCCTCGGCAGCCAGGGGGATCTGGTCGGTCATACCCTGCTGGCCCTGGCCAAGACGGTGGGAGTGGGGTCGCTCATCGGGGTCGGTGCCGGCTGGCTCACCACCCTGCTCATCCGCAAGGACTGGCTGCCGGTCAGCCTGCACAAGTTCGGGGTACTGGCGCTGGTGCTGGTGACCTTCACCCTGTCTGACTGGCTCAGTCACGAATCCGGCCTGCTGGCGGTGACGGTGTTCGGCATCTGGCTCGCCAACCAGGAGGGGCTGGATCTGGAGGAGGTGCTGGCCTTCAAGGAGGATCTCGCCGTCATTCTTATCTCCTCCCTCTTTATCCTGCTGGCAGCCCGCCTCGATCTGGCCCAGCTCTGGCAGCTCGGCCCCATGGTGCTGGCCCTGCTGTGCGTGGTGCAGTTCGTGGCTCGCCCGCTCTGCATCCTGGTCTCGACCCGGGGGTCGGACCTGCCCTGGCGCGCCCGCGCCCTGCTCGCCTGGATAGCCCCCCGGGGCATAGTCGCAGCGGCGGTCAGCGCCTCCTTCGCCATCAGCATGCACGAGGCCGGCATCGAGGATGCCGACAAGCTGGTGCCCCTGGTGTTTGCGGTCATCATCTTCACCGTGGTGCTGCAGAGCCTGACGGCCACGCCATTGGCCAGATTGCTCGACATGCGCCAGAGCGCCCCCAATGTCTGGCTGCTCATCGGCGCCAACTCGGTGGCCCGGGCCATCGGCAAGGCGCTGGCGGATCAGGGGATCCCGGTGCAGCTCTCCGATCCTGCCTGGGAGCACTGCAAGCTGGCCCGCATGAGCGGCCTGCCCTGCTACTTCGGCAACCCCCAGTCGGAGCACGCCGAGCGGCACCTGCCCCTCACCAGCATCAGCACCGTGCTGGCGCTCTCTCCCAGCCGCCACAACAACGCCCTCGGGGTGCTGCACTTCGCCCACCTCTACGGGGAGGAGAAGGTCCACTCCCTGCGTTCCAGCGAACAGCACGGCAAGGCCAACCGGGAGAGCGCCACCTTCCGTGCCCGCCAGAACCTGTTCGGCGCCGACATCAACTTCGCCAGGCTGAGCGGCCTGCTGAGCCGGGGCGGGCAGATCAAGGCGACCCGCCTGAGCGACACCTTCGACTGGGACCAGTATCAGGAGGCCAATCCCGGCGCCATTCCTTTGTTCGTGCTGGATGCCAAGGCCAGACCCAGGGTGGTCACCGGCCCTGTCACGCCGCTGCCCGGGGAGCTGCTGATCGCCCTGCAACCACCCCGGGAGGGGGCGACGGGGCCCTGATCCGATGACGGCGCCACCGGGAAGGAGAACTAGACTTGAGGGTGGCGCC
Source organism: Aeromonas sp. s9 (assembly GCF_040907765.1). Classification (NCBI taxonomy): domain Bacteria; kingdom Pseudomonadati; phylum Pseudomonadota; class Gammaproteobacteria; order Aeromonadales; family Aeromonadaceae; genus Aeromonas; species Aeromonas sp. s9. The sequence goes on along the minus strand of NZ_JBFOCK010000036.1, from coordinate 70,643 downwards.
ATGAGTCATAGGAGGATGTCATGACAGTCAGTGAATTGCGCGCTCTTCACCAGCAGCACAGGTTCAAGGAGGCGGAGATCATGCACGACATCGTCTCCCCCGGCTGGATCGTGGAGTTCAGGGGGCAAGACGGCCACCTCTACGTGATGACGGACACCCTGGGGTGCCCCATGAGCTTCTCGTCCACCGAGGAGGCACGGGACCACATCCACCTGGTGGCCGACTGCCCCGTCTAGGTCGAGCACCTCTACCGCTTCTTCGAACGCTGAACAGCCATCGAAAAAGGCTCCCGAGGGAGCCTTTTCTCATTCCGGCTGCGTGGACTCAGCCTCCTTTCCCTCCAGCCGCCTCACCGGCTTTTGCAGAATAAGGTTCGCCGGATAGGTGACCAGATCGCCGTTGTCATCCCGCACCCGCACGTAGAAGAGGCCGATCTCGGTGATGATGCCGGTGACGGAGTCATCCTTGTCGAGGATGCGGATGCGATCGCCAATCTTGTAGGGGAAGGCGAAGAAGATGGTAATGCTGGCGGTGATGTTGGAGAGGATCGACCACTGGGCCACCATGGCGACCCCCAGTACCGCGAAGAAGGAGGAGGCGAGCACCACCAGCCGGGAGAAGTCGAGCCCCCAGACCCCGGCCAGGATCAGCAAGGTGGCGCAGCCCAGCAGGAAGTGGAATACGTGCTCCACGTAGAGTACCCGGTTCTCGCTCACCTGCCGGCTCTGGCCAAGGGCCATCAGGCTCTTGTGAATGAGGCCGCGCACCAGGGTGTGCCCCAGCAACAGCAGCAGGGTCACGCCAAAAGATTCCCATGTCGTCATGTTCACTCCTTACCACCAGCGCCTGTGCTTGAGCCAGACCGCCAGTCCGGTCGCCAGCACCAGCAGGAAGCCACAGAACACCCAGAAGGCGGTCGGACTCTCGGCCCCGGGGATCCCCCCCAGGTTGATGCCGAACAGGCCGGTCAGGAAGCTGGCGGGCAGGAACAGCAGCGCCATCACCGACATCTGGTAGGCACGGCGGTTGGTCGCCTCCGCCATCAGGTTGTTGATCTCGTCCGCCAGCACGGCGGTGCGCGCCACCCCGGCATCCAGATCGTCGAGCCAGCGCCGCAAGCGGTCGGCGATGTCGAGCAGGCGTCGCCTGTCATCTTCGTCCAGCCAGCTGATCTTCTCGTTGGCCAGGCGCGCCACCAGATCCCGCTGAGGGGAGAGGTAGCGACGGATCATGATGAGCTGCTTGCGGATGCGCGCAAGCCGACCGTTGGCGGGCAGGTCGCGCATCAGCACCATCTCCTCCAGATCCAGGATCTGGTCGTGCAGCTCCTCGACGAACTCCCCGGCCCGGTCGGTCAGGGCGTCGCATATCTCCACCAGCCAGTCGGCGGGTGTGTCGGCACCGCCCCCCAACGACAGCTGCTCGAACACATCTTTCTCGGAGAGCAGCGGACGACGACGGCTGCTGATGATGAGATCCGGCGTGATGAAGATCCGCAGGGCCACCATCTCTTCAGGCCTGTGATCCTTGTTGTGGTTGATGCCGCGCAGGATCAGCAGCACCGTCTCCCCCATCCGCACCAGCTTGGGACGATTGCTCTGGCCGAGCAGGGCCTCACGGGCCGCCTCCCCCAGCAGCGGCGTCTGCAGCAGCCAGCGCGCCGACTCCGGGTTGCCATAGTCCAGATGCAGCCAGCCGGGCTGAGCACCGGGGATCTCGCTACCTTCGGCCAGCGGGGTCATGCCCCCCTTGCCGTCCAGGGTCAGGCCATAAATCACGTCACCGGGCACCCGATCCATCTCGTCTCCTTCTCGTTTCATGTGCAGGCCCCAGCTTACACCAAAGGCGGGGACGACTCAGCCCCGGGCAGCCGCCCCGCACCAGCCATGCTAAGATGCGCCACCCGTTCCAGACACAGGAAGCCATGCCATGCCCATCTGGGTTGATGCCGATGCCTGCCCCATCCCGGTCAAGGAGATCCTCTACCGCGCCGCCCACCGCGCCCAGGTGGTGACCACGCTAGTGGCCAACCAGGGGCTCAGAGTCCCCCCCTCCCCCTTCATCAAGACCCAGCAGGTGGAGAAGGGCTTCGATGTGGCAGATCATGTCATCGCCCAGCAGGTCAAGCCCGGCGACCTGGTGATCACCGGCGACATTCCCCTCGCCTCCTGGGTCATCGACGCCGGGGGCGAGGCGCTCAATCCCCGGGGCGAGATCTACACCCGGGAGACCATCCAGGCACGGCTCGGGATGCGCAACTTCATGGAGGAGCTGCGCTCTACCGGCGTCCAGACCGGTGGCCCTGCGCCCTTCAACGCCGCCGACAAGCAGCGCTTCGCCAATGCGCTGGACAAGTGGCTGGTCAGGGGCAAGCTGAGCTGATCACCCTCTCCCCGGTCCACCGCCGGGGAGAGCCATTCAGTTCCCTTTTCCCTTAATTCTTCCTTAATGCGCCTTGATTAGCCTTGCGACTGTTGACCCAACCACCCGCAAGGAGCAAGCAATGAAACTGACCCCCCTGTTGTTACTGATCCCCCTGTTGAGCGGCGCAGCCCTGGCCGACCCCCAATGCACCCAGGCCGACAAGAGCAAGTGGATGAGCGAAGCCGACGCCCAGCAGCAGATCAAGGCGATGGGATACGACATCAAGAAGTTCAAGGCCACCAAGACCGGCTGCTACGAGATCTACGGCTGGGACAAGGAGAAGCGCAAGGTCGAGATCTACTTCGACCCGACCGACCTGAAAAAGGTGAAAGAAGAGATCGACGAGTAACGCCGCCCCGGGCCGGTCTTCCCCCGGCCCCCACCATGGAGCCTTGCCATGACACCTGCCTCTGAAGTGAAAGTCTGGGATCCCCTCATCCGGGTGTTTCACTGGGCGACCGTCACTCTCTGCCTGCTCAACTTCTTCGTGCTGGAAGAGGGCAGCAAACCCCACAGATATGCTGGCTACGCGGTGGGCATCCTGCTCATCATCCGCCTGCTGTGGGGGCTGGTCGGCCCCTATTACGCCCGCTTCGGCCAGTGGTGGCCAACCCCTGCCCGGGTCCGCTACTACCTGCGCCAGCTCGCCCAGGGGCGCCACCCCTACTACCTCGGCCACAATCCGGTCGGCTCCCTGATGATCTGGTTGCTGCTGCTGTCCCTGGTCGGGACCGTCGTCACCGGCTGGCTCACCACCTGGGATGCCTTCTGGGGCGAGGAGTGGCTGGAGGAGCTGCACGGCATCATCGCCAACACCCTGATGGCCGCCGTTGGCGTCCATGCGGCCGTGGTACTCCTGACCGATCGCCTCACCCGCAGCGATCTGGTCCGCGCCATGGTGCTGGGCAAAAAGCGGGTCCCCGCCAACATCAAGGTGGAAGACCCCCGCGCTTGATGGCCGGGCTGCCGACCAGTCCCCTCCTCAGTTCACCCGCTCATCTGCCCAAAAAAACGACCCCCTGCCAAGGCAGGGGGTCGTCATGAGCAGCGCGGGGGGAGGACCTAGATCATCACACCGGCGATAACGGCGGAAAGCAGGCTCACCAGGGTGGAGCCATAGACCAGCTTCAGACCGAAGCGGGAGACCATGTTGCCCTTCTCTTCATTCAGCGCCTTCACCGCACCGGCGATGATGCCGATGGAGCTGAAGTTGGCGAACGACACCATGAAGATGGAGAGGATGCCGACGGTGCGCGGGGAGAGCTCGGCGGCAATCTTGCCCAGATCCATCATGGCCACGAACTCGTTGGTCACCAGCTTGGTCGCCATGATGGAGCCGGCCTGCAGCGCTTCACTGCCCGGGATGCCCAGGATCCAGGCAACGGGATAGAAGATGTAGCCCATGACGTGCTGGAAGTTGACGCCGAACGCCGCCTCGAACAGGTAGTTGATGAGGGCGATCAGGGCGATGAAGCCCACCAGCATGGCACCGACGATCACCGCCACGGTGAAACCGGCCATGATGTATTCCCCCAGCATCTCGAAGAAGTTCTCCTTCTTCGGCGTGTGGTGCTCGTCACCCTCGGCCAGCGCCTTGGCATCGGTCACGGTGTTGTCGGGCTCGTAGGGGTTGATGAGGGAGAGCACCACGAAGGTGCTGAACATGTTGAGCACCAGCGCGGCCACCACGTAGCGCGGCTCGATCAGCTGCATGTAGGCACCAACGATGGACATGGAGACGGTGGACATGGCCGTCGCCGCCAGGGTGTACATCTGCTTCTCGTTCAGGTGCGGCAGTATGTTCTTGAGGGCGATGAAGTTCTCGGACTGACCGACGATCATGGAGCTGATGGCGTTGAAGGACTCCAGCTTGCCCATGCCGTTGATCTTGGCCAGCACGGTGCCGATGCCACGAATGACGATGGGCAGCAGACGGATGTACTGCAAAATGCCGATCAACACGGAGATGAAGACGATGGGCATCAGCACCATCAGGAAGAAGGAGAAAGCCCCTTCGTTGACCAGACCGCCGAACACGAAGTCGGTCCCCTGCTTGGCAAACTCCATCAGCTTGGTGAAGCCGGCTGCAAAGCCACCCACCACCGCCAGACCCACTTCGGAGTTGAGCATGAACCAGGCGAGCGCCAGCTCGACCACCAGCAGCTGGCCGATGTAACGCAGCTTGATCTGTTTCCAGTTGCGGCGGTTTGCCAGCAACGCCAATGCCAGGACCATCACGAGTCCGAGCACGAAATGAACGTATTCCATACCAGTAGCACCCATTGAATTGTTATTTTTGACCGGCGCCATCATAAAGAACTGCATATTTAAAAATCAGAGAATCATCACAATCCGCGGTAAAAATATGCATGCGAAATAATACAAACGTTTTTAAATTAATTGCCAAGGCACATAATTATTAATCGTCACTTGGGAAGTTTAAAAATAAATCAAAAACAATAAGTTATGCCAATTCGTTAATTTTATTCCTCATTCGTATATAGATTGAATAACGGCCATATCCCATATGGCATCCTCCGATGACTCATCATCACCAGGGCATGTTTAATTAAAAACGTTTTCTCGCCATTCATCATGATCTGGCCATGACCACCCTGTTCCATTGTGCTCTTTTTACATACCACAAGCCCGCCAACGCAGACAGAAGCCTCCATCGGCAACCCATGACGCCAACCGTTCAAATATTCACCGCATCCGGCGGCACATTCTGGTATGATGCGCCCCCTTGCGCACCGCGCCCCCCCATTTCTGGTTTTCCGACATAGAGTCCTTTTGTGAACAACAGCGAATTTAGCAGCCTGAACCTCTCCTCCGCCCTGCAGGACAACCTCGCCAGCCTGGGCTATCTGCAGATGACCCCGATCCAGGCCCAGAGCCTGCCCCTGGTGCTCGACGGCAAAGATTTGATCGCCAAGGCGAAAACCGGCAGCGGCAAGACCGCGGCCTTCGGCCTGGGTCTGCTGGCCAAGCTGGACGTCAACCGGCTGGCCGTGCAGGCGCTGGTGCTCTGTCCGACCCGCGAGCTGGCGGATCAGGTGGCCACCGAGATCCGCCGTCTCGCCCGCACCCTGCCCAACGTCAAGCTGGTGACCCTGTGCGGCGGCACCCCGACCGCACCGCAATCCGCCACCCTGGGCTTTGGCGCCCACATCGCCGTCGGCACCCCGGGCCGGATCCTCAAGCACCTGGAGCAGGGCACCCTTGAGCTCGACGACCTCAAGACGCTGGTGCTGGACGAAGCGGATCGCATGCTGGACATGGGCTTTGGCGAAGACATCAACCGCGTCATCAGCCACGCCCCGCGGGATCGCCAGACCCTGCTCTTCTCCGCCACCTATCCGGAAGGGATCGCCCAGATGAGCCGCGGCGTGCAACGCAACCCGGTGGAGGTGAGCGTGGAGTCCCTGCACGAAGAGAGCGCCATCGAACAGAAGTTGTATGAAGTGCCGGCCGGCCAGCGCCTCGATGCCCTCACCTGGCTGCTCAGCCACTACCAACCGGGCTCCTGCGTGGTGTTCTGCAACACCAAGCGCGCCTGCAACGACGTGGCCGATCACCTGGCCGCCAAGGGCTTCTCGGCGCTGGCGCTGAACGGTGACCTGGAACAGCGTGAGCGGGATCAGGTGCTGGTGCGCTTCGCCAACGGCAGCGCCACCATACTGGTCGCCACCGACGTGGCGGCCCGCGGCCTCGACATCAAGGAGCTGGGGGCCGTCATCAACTACGAGCTGACCTACGACCCCGAGGTGCATGTGCACCGCATCGGCCGTACCGGCCGCGCCGGCCAGCAGGGCCTGGCCCTGAGCCTCTACCAGCCGAACGAGGCCCAGCGCGTCAACTTCATCGAGGAGTACCAGCAGGCCCCCATTCCCCAGGGCGACCTGGCCGGGATCGGCCGCGACATCAAGCCGATCGCGCCGCAGATGGTGACCCTCTCCATCGATGCGGGCCGCAAGAGCAAGGTGCGTGCCGGTGACATCCTCGGCGCCCTGACCGGCGAAGGCGGCATTGCCGGGGCCGATGTGGGCAAGATCCAGATTTCCGAGCAGTACTCCTACGTGGCGGTGAAGCGCCAGGTGGCGAGCGCCGCCCTCAAGCGGTTGCAGGAAGGCAAGATCAAGGGGCGCAGCTACCGTGCCCGCAAACTGGGCTAAGGTATTTCACACGCCCGGCCAGACCACAGGCGCCTGACAGGCGCCTGTTTCATATCATTCGCCGCCATGCGGCAAGACAGGTGACATGACCCAAGCAATCCAGAGCGATGTGAGCTGCCAGAACTGCGAAGCCTGCTGCTGCCGCCTCGAGGTGATGCTCTTCACCGACACCGGCGTGCCGGACCGCTATATCGAGGAACGGGAAGGAGAAGTGCCCGTGATGCACAGACTGGAAGATGGTTGGTGCGCCGCCCTCGACCGCAACACCATGATGTGTCGCATCTACGAGGTGCGGCCGCTTATCTGCCGTGAATTCGAGATGGGGGAGCCCGACTGCCTCGACGAGCGGGACAAGTGGTTCATCAGGCTGGAATGAACGGGAAGTTCAACCCGTGCTGACGTGGTTCTCCTTGCCTTACAGCCCCTCGAGGCGCTGTGTCAGCCAGTGGATGGCCTGCGCTTCCTCCTCGAAATAGCGCACCTCCTGAAAGGGAAGCTCGCTGAAGACGTGATCCGCCAGATAACGTTTGAAATCCCCGATCATGACCACCGCCAGAAAGGCGCAGCCATGAGTGGCGCACCAGTTGAACTGGCGACGAAAACGGGCCAGCACCTCGGGGCCGGCGGCCTCGAACTCGGTCGCGACCTCGACGATGCCCCAGGGGGCTCCCTGCAAACGGCTTATCTGCTGGCTGAACTTGCCCTCATAGGCCATGGCGCCTGCCAGGTTGAAAGGGCCGCTCGGCCGACAGATCAGCAGTTGCCCTTGTCGCTGCATCTCAAAATGGCCGTGTGCTTGCACGTTCACCTCCTGCCTTGAGTCCTTCGCTGCGGCTGATATGCCCTGTGTTGCCACAAAGTAAGAATTTATCCCCGAAAAGTCCATGAAGCTCCCCGCATTGTGAACGGAGAGCTCCATTCAACCCCCGTTTTTACCCCGATGGTGGAATGTACATTTCTTCGACATGTTCTGTTGCAGTTAACAAAACGTTGCTGCTATTATCCGCGCCACTCAAAACATTCCACCTACTGAAACCTTTTGGCGTTCACCCAGGGATCAACGATGAAGCAACAAGACGCAAGTTATTACCAACGGATCTGGCGCTGGCATTTCTATGCCGGTCTCTTCGTCGCCCCCTTCCTGATCCTGCTCTCCCTCACCGGCATCGTCTATCTGTTCAAACCGCAGCTGGACAACCTGCTCTACCCCCAGCTGATGAAGGTGACGCCCGCCACCCAGACCCTGAGTGCCGACCAGCTGCTGGCCAAGGCAACCATCGCCATGCCGGACGCCAGCCTGCGCAAATACCTGCCCCCGGTGGCAGCAGACGCGAGCGCCCAGATAGTCGTGATGCGTGAAGGGCAGGAGCTGACCCTCTTCATGGATCCCGCGAACGGCGCCCTGCTCGGTACCATGGACAACAAGTGGAACCTGCAGGCGGTGGCGCGCGCTCTCCATGCGGAGCTGATGCTTGGCACCACGGGAGATCGCCTGATCGAGCTGGCCGCAGGCTGGGGAATCGTGCTCCTCGTCAGCGGACTCTATCTCTGGTGGCCCCGCAAGGGACCGGGTGTGGGGGGCATCCTCTGGCCGAGAATGCACCAGCGCGGCCGTCTCTGGTGGCGTGATCTGCACGCCGTGGTCGGCTTCTGGGGCGCGGGTTTCCTGCTGCTGCTGCTGCTGACGGGCATGACCTGGACCGGTTTCTGGGGCGGCCAGTTCGCCGATGTCTGGAACCGCTTCCCTGCGGCCATGTGGAACGAGGTGCCCAAGTCGGCCCCCCTCACCCGCAGCCTCAACCAGGCTCACGAACAGACCGTCTCCTGGGGGGCCGAGACCCTGCCCATGCCGAGCTCCCAACCCACGGCAGAGAGCCATGATCACAGCGCCATGACCCATGGCGGCGGACACGAGGGCATGGTCATGGCCAGCCATCGCATTCCGCTGCAACAGGTGGTCGACATCGCCAGCGAGCGTGGGGTCAGCCCGGGTTACAGCATCACCCCCCCGGTCGGTGAAACCGGCGTCTATACCATCGCCATCTTTGCCGATGATCCCCGCAACGACGCCACCCTGCACATCGACCAATACAGCGGCAAGGTGCTGGTCGACGTGCGCTGGCAGGATTACGGCCCGGTCGCCAAGACGGTGGAAACCGGCGTCATGCTGCACATGGGCAAGCTCTACGGCTGGCCGCACCAGCTCGTCATGCTGCTCATCTGCCTGATGATTCTGGCAAGCTCGGTGAGCGGGCTCTGGGTCTGGTGGAGCCGCCGTCCCAGTGGTCGCCTCGCCGCCCCGCCCCTGCCCGCCAAGCTGCCTCCCATGGGCGGTGCCATCGCGGTGCTGGTCGTACTCGGGATCTGCTTCCCGCTGGTGGGGGCCTCCATGGTTGCCATCTGGCTGCTGGACAGTCTCTTCTTCTCTCGCCGCACGGCCGTGGCCCAGGCAAGTTGATCCAGGGGCAAGCACGCCTCATGCACACGAGGGCTCCCTGTCGGGGGCCCTCGTCGTCTGCATCACCTGGCACCATCCTTCGCCTGGCGGCATGCTCCTCCCCTGGCGATCATCACATCGGTCTGATGAAACAACAACGCATCGACACATCAGCAAAAAGGGCTCCCGTTCGGGAGCCCTTTTCATTGCCAAACGCGTCGGCCTCAGGTGAGCGCCAGCCCGGCAGAGAGCAGCAGGCTGAACAGAAATGCGCTGATGGCGGTCTTCTTGAGGGCGCCGGTCAGCACCTCGCCATCGAAACTCTCTCGCAGGGTGCAGGCGGCATCGGTGAGGGGCTTCATGGCGGGCAGGAAGATCCAGGGCCAGAGGCTCGCAGGCTGAGTCAGCAGGAAGGCGATGGTCGCCAGCAGCGCCGCCCCCAGCAAGACCCAGTGATAGGCGATGGCACGGTTGCGGCCAAGGCGCACCGCCAGGGTGATCTTGCCGCTGGCGGCATCGGTCTCGATGTCCCGCACGTTGTTGATGTTGAGCACGGCAGTCGCCAGCAGGCCGCAGGCGGTGGCGGGCAGCAACAGGTCCCACTCCAGGCGATGGGTGAAGAGGTAGTAGGAGCCGAGCACCCCCAGCAGGCCGAAGAACAGGAACACCGAGATGTCCCCGAAGCCGCGATAGCCGTAGGGGCTCTTGCCCACCGTGTAGGTGATGGCCGCGACGATGGCCGCTCCCCCCAGCAGGATGAACGTCAGGATCTGCTGCCACGCCTCCCCGAAGGCGCAGACCAGCAGGGAGAGGCCGCTCACCACGGCCGCCAGAGCGGTCAGCCCCATGGCCACACACATCTGGTGCCGGGTGATGAGGCCGGAAACCACGGCGCGCTGGGGACCGATCCGCTCCCCGTTGTCGGCACCGGAGACCGCATCGCCATAGTCGTTGGCCAGATTGGAGAGAATTTGCAGCAGGATGGCGGTCAGCAGGGAGAGCCCCATGATGGTGCCGTCGAACGCTCCCCGGCTGGCTGCCAGCCCCGAGCCCAGCAAGATGGAGGAGCACGCCAGGGGCAGTGTTCGCAAACGCGCCGCCAGCAACCAAACAGAGAAGGTATTTGTCATATTGTGATGGCCAAACAATCAGATATTGATCGTGTTAAGGGTTATCGAACCGGATTTAGGTATACTTGGCTGCGCGGGGGCGTCGGCTCCCCCGGGCAATTTACATGGACGAATGGGCAGATAATATATAGGAAATCGTCGCCCTTTGGCATCAACCTGCGCCATCCTCCCCCGGAGCGATCGCGATTATCCGGCTCAGACTAGACATCCATGTTGGCTCAGACCCACCTCAAGCAACAACTGGACGCCCTGCGTCACAGCACTGTCAGCGGTTTCGTGCGACTGCGCGTGGCCGCTCACGTCGACGTCTTTCCCGGCTGGTTGGCGGCCCAGACGCTCTACCCCCGCATCTATTGGCGCGCCAGAGGGCAACAGAGCCCCGAGTACGTGGCGCTTGGCGCCATCCACGAACTGACCCGGCCGGAGGATATCCAGCGGGTCTGCGACCTTGCCGGTACGGCCAGTGAAGACAGCCCTCGCTACTACGGCGGTCTGGCGTTCGACCCGGATCTGCCCGGCTGGCAGGGTTTTGGCCCCTGCCGCTTCGTGCTGCCCCGTATCGAGCTGGTACGCCGGGGGGAGTGCACCAGCCTCTGCCTCAATCTCTGGCTGCCAGCCCGGGAAGAGGGTCACGCATTCGAAGCCGAACTCTGCGCCGCCGAGGCGGCGCTCGATGCCCTGCAACCCGAAGCCCCCCTGCCCGCCCTGCAAAAGCGGCCATGGCAGCGCCAGGACCTGCCGGGCCCTGCCCAATGGCGGACCCTGGTGGAGCAGGTCACGGCCCCCGACTTCCAGGCCCGCACCCCCAAGGTGGTGCTGTCCCGGGAGAGCCTGCTCCAGAGCGAGGCGCACGATGCACCCCTCTGCCCCTGGTCCCTGCTGACACAGTGGGCCCGCCACGCCCAGGAGTGCTTCCACTTCGGCTTTCAGTTCTCCCCCGAGCAGAGCTTCATCTCCTGCTCCCCCGAGCGCCTCTACCGCCGGGAGAAGGGCCACCTCTTTACCGAGGCGCTGGCAGGCACCATTCGCCGTTCCGGGGATGAGGCGACCGACGCGGCCCTGGCCGCCGAGCTGCTGGCCGACAGCAAGAACCGGCTGGAGAACCGGCTGGTTCATGCCGACATTCTCAGCCGCCTGGCCCCCCTCACGACCGATGCCACCCTGACCGAGCCGCGCATTCTGAAATTGCGGCTGCTGCAACACCTCAAGTGCGACATTGAGGCCGAGCTCAAACCCGGCGTCTGCGACTGGCAACTGCTGGCTGCCCTGCACCCCACTCCCGCCGTGGGGGGCGCCCCCCGCGAGGCGGCGCTCGCTTTCATCCGTGAATGCGAGCCCCATGATCGCGGCTGGTATGCCGGTGCCTGCGGCATGCTGAGCCGGGAGACCTCGGAGTTCTCCGTCGCCATTCGCAGCGCCCGGATCAGGGGCCCGCGCATCAGCCTGTTCGCCGGTGCCGGCATAGTGGCGGGATCGGAGCCCGCCGCCGAATGGGCCGAACTCGACAACAAGATCGCCAACGTGCTCTCCCTGCTGGGATAGCGTTTCTCACCGACTCCTCACTGCGAGAGCTTCATGTCCGCCAGCCACGTGTCCGCGCATCACGCCTTTGCCAGCCATCACGCCACCTTCAACCATGTCTGGTCCTCCCTCTTGCTGGAAGAGCTCTTTCGCCTCGGCGTACGTGACATCGCCCTGGCCTCCGGCTCCCGCTCGGCGCCGCTCACCATGGCCGCCGCAGCCCACCCGGGCTTTCGCCGCCATCTGCACTTCGACGAGCGGGGTCTGGGCTTCATGGCGCTGGGGCTGGCCAAGGGGAGCGGCCGCCCGGTGGCGGTGATCATGACCTCGGGCACTGCGGTGGCCAACCTCTGGCCCGCGGTGGCGGAAGCCCAGCTCACCGGGGTCCCGCTCATCATTCTCTCTGCCGACAGGCCACCCGAGCTCATCGACAACGGGGCCAACCAGGCCATCGATCAGCCGGGGATCTTCGGTCGCTACCCCGTCTACCAGCAAAATCTGCCGAGCCCCACGCCCGCCATTCCGGCGGCCTTCGTGCTGAGCTCGGTGGATCAGGCCCTGGCCCGACAGGCGCACACCCCGGGGCCGGTGCACTTCAACTGCATGTACCCCGAGCCCCTCTACCCCGGCGACCACTATCTGGACTTTTCCGATTACCTGGCGCCCCTCGGCGACTGGTTGCACTCGGCCAAGCCCTGGAGCCCCTGGCTGGCTGGCGAGCCAGGCTGCCCCGCCCAGCCGGACTGGGAGGAGCTGAAGGGCAAGCGCGGTGTCATCGTCGCCGGACGCATCCAGGATCCGGGGCAAGGCAAGGCGGTGGCCGAGCTGGCCGACCGCCTCGGCTGGCCCCTGCTGGCGGATCTGCAAAGCCAGATCCGCTTCGATGATCGCAACCTCGTCCACACGGATCTCGCCCTGCAACACAGCGACTTCGTGGCCGAGCTGGCCCGCGCCGAGGTACTGCTGCAATTCGGCGCCCGCCTCATCTCCAAGCGCCTCAGCCAGTTCATCAAACAACACCCCTGGCAGGATTACTGGCTGGTGGACCCGCAGCCGGCACGCCTCGACCCCGACTACCGGCTGCGCCGTCGCCTGGTGTGCGATCCCGCCGCCTTTGCGGCCGCCCATCCAATCCCCCATTCGCAGCAGCCCTGGCACCAGTTGGCCGCGCGCCAGCAGGCCATCAGCCAGCAGATCCGCACCGCCTGTGATCGCTTCTCGGAGCTCGGGGTGTGCCACCGCCTGAATCAGCTCATCCAGGGTCAGTTGTTCGTCGGCAACAGCATGCCGGCCCGGCTGATGGACATGCTGGGCGAGGTGGGCAAGGGCCCCAGCCGGGTGATGACCAACCGCGGCGCCTCCGGCATCGATGGCCTTATCGCCACCGCATACGGCTTCGCACAGTCGGTCCCGCCTGACAGTCGCGAGCCCACCACCCTGCTGCTCGGGGATCTCAGCGCCCTGCACGATCTCAACAGCCTGGCGCTGCTCGGCAAGGGGAGCCGCCCCCTGGCGGTGATCCTGCTCAACAACGACGGCGGCAGCATCTTCCGCATGCTGCCTGTACCCACCCAGGACGCCCTGCTGGAGACCTACTACTGCCTGCCCCACGGCCTGCACTTCGAGCACGCCGCCGCCATGTTCGGCCTGCACTACCGGGCCCCCACCACCCTCGACGCATTTGAGCGGGACTATGCCGCAGCCCTGAAAAACGGGGTAACCCTGATTGAAATCAAGGTACCGAGCAGTGAAGTCGCCGAGGATCTCAAGGCACTGGGAGCCGCTATCCGTGGTCTCTGATCCCGCCGTACCACTGGTGCTGCTGCACGGCCTGCTGGGGGACGCCGACGACTGGCGACCTGTCATCCAGGCCCTGCCCGGCATCCCGTGCCATGCCCTGGATCTGCCGGGCCACGGCCGCAACCGGGCACTGCGGGTGAGCGGCTTTGACGAGGCCCATCGCTGGATCTGCGACGAGCTGGCCGCACGGGATATCGCCCACTACCGGCTGGTGGGGTATTCGCTGGGGGGGCGGCTCGCGCTTCATCACGCCAGCCACTCCCCGGCGGGGTTGCAGGCCCTGCTGCTGGAGAACTGCCACCCCGGGCTGCCTGCCGGTGAACGTCCGGCCCGCATCGCTCACGATGAAGCCTGGGCCCGGCGTTTCGAGTGCGAGTCCCTGACCCGGGTGCTTGCCGACTGGTACCGCCAGGGCGTCTTCGCCGACCTGGACGACGATGCCCGCACCCGCCAGGCCGCACGCCGCCTTGGCAACGACGGCAAGGCCGTGGCCGCCATGCTGAGGGCAACGTCCCTGGGGCGGCAGCCGGATCTCGCCCCCTGGCTTCGGGATACCCGGCTGCCGGTGCAGTGGATCTCCGGCAACCGGGATCACAAATTCCATGCCCTCGCTTGCCAGTTGGTAAAGCAAGGCTGCAATATCAAACACTTGGCTCTGGATGGCGGACACAATCTGCACACAAGCCAGCCCGATACCTTTGCCCGGCTCCTGCGGGAGTGGGCTCACCAACCAGAAGAGAAGATCCATGATTGAAGCAATGACGGAAGCCGAGCTCTATGCCCCTGTCGAGTGGCACGACTGCTCCGCCGGTTACGAGGACATCCTCTATCACAAGTCCCCAGAGGGCATTGCCAAGATCACCATCAACCGTCCCCAGGTGCGCAACGCCTTCCGCCCCCGTACCGTGAAAGAGATGCTGCAAGCCCTGGCCGATGCCCGCTACGACGACAAGGTCGGCTCCATCATCCTCACCGGCTTCGGCGAGAAGGCCTTCTGCGCCGGCGGCGACCAGAAGATCCGCGGCGACTACGGTGGCTACAAGGACGATGAAGGCACCCATCACCTCAACGTGCTCGACTTCCAGCGTGACATCCGTACCTGCCCCAAACCCGTGGTGGCCATGGTGGCTGGCTACGCCGTCGGTGGCGGCCACGTGCTGCACATGATGTGCGACCTGACCATCGCCGCCGACAACGCCCAGTTCGGCCAGACCGGCCCCAAGGTGGGCTCCTTCGACGGCGGCTGGGGCGCCTCCTACATGGCCCGCATCGTCGGTCAGAAGAAGGCTCGGGAGATCTGGTTCCTCTGCCGCCTCTACGACGCCAAACAGGCCCTCGACATGGGGCTGGTCAACACCGTCGTGCCCCTGGCCGAGCTGGAGCGTGAAACCGTGCGCTGGTGCCGCGAGATGCTGCAACACAGCCCCATGGCTCTGCGCTGCCTGAAGGCGGCCCTCAACGCCGACTGCGACGGCCAGGCCGGTTTGCAGGAGCTGGCAGGCAATGCCACCATGCTGTTCTACATGACCGAAGAGGGTCAGGAAGGGCGCAACGCATTCAACGAGAAACGCCGTCCCGACTTCTCCAAATACAAGCGGAATCCCTGATGACACTCGCCCTCTACCGCTACCAACTGCCCTTTACCCAGCCCCTGGCCTTTCACGGTCAGTTGCAGGTAGCGCGCGAGGGCCTGCTGGTACGCATCGACGATGGCTGGGGGGAGATAGCCCCCCTGCCAGGATTTTCCAAAGAGACCCTGGCCGACGCCCAGGCCGAGGCCCTCGACTGTCTGGCGCAGCTGGCGCGGGGACAGACCCCGACGCCACAGCTGCCCTCGGTGCAGTTCGGGCTCGACTGCGCCCGTCGTAGCTGGCCCGAGCAGGGTGCCCCCCTGCCCGAGCCCTATCCGCTGATCCAGGGCTCCCCCCAGGAGCTGCTCAAGAACTGGAAGCAGTGGCTGCACGAGACCCCCCTCAAGGCCAAGCTGAAGGTGGCCCGCTACCCCATGCGCGACGAGCTGGCGCTGATCCGGCTGCTGCTCGATCGGCGCCCCAACCTCAAACTGGTCCTGGACGCCAACCAGGGCTGGACCCGCGAGGAGGCCTGGGCCTTCTGCGGCCACCTGGATCCGAATCGCATCGAATACCTCGAAGATCTGTGCGCCGACTTCGAGGACATCGACTTCGTCGCCAGCCGCACCGGCATGCCGGTGGCGCTGGACGAACTGCTGGCCCAGGGCAAGCCCTGGGAGCCCATCCCGCAACTGCGCGCCCTGGTGCTCAAGCCGACCCTGCTCGGCGCTCTGGCCAACAGCGAGGCCCTGGTGACTCGCGCTCGCGAACTGAAACTCAAAGTGATCGTCTCCTCCTGTTTCGAGTCCGGTCTCGGCCTCGGCCAGCTCGCCCGCCTCGCAGGGGAGTGGGCGCCGGATCAGGCCCCTGGCCTCGATACCCGCCGCTGGCTGGCCAGGGATCTGCTGGACAAGCAGGGACAACCCGATCCGGGCAGGATGGACCCCCTGTTTCACCGTGACTGATCCATGGTGACCCGTCAGATCCCACGGCAGGAAACCTGCCCGGTACGACGCTGGGCGACACTGGCCCCTCATCGTATTGCCATCCACAGTGGGGAGCCTCTTAGCTACCAGCGCCTCGACCTGCGCCTCAACAGCCTGTGCAATCAGCTCGCCCGGGCCGGGCTGGAACGGGGAGATCATCTCGCCGCCGTGGTGCGCGGCGCCCTGGAGGATGTGTTGCTGGCCTGGGCCTGCGTGCGCAGCGGCATCGTCTTCTGCCCCCTCAATCCCGCCTTTCCGGCAACCAGACACAGCGAACTGGCGAGCCAGCTCGAGGCCCGGGCATTCTGGTCGGCAGGCGAGATCCCGGCGGGCGACTGGCAAGCCCTCAGCCTCGACTTCACGGGCGAGCTGGCCGCAGATGGGGAGTCCCCGCTGGTACCCGACCAGCCGAACAACATGATCCTCACCTCGGGATCCAGCGGTACCCCCAAGGCGGTGGTCCACCGCCTCGCCAACCACCTCGCCTCCGCCCGGGGTTCCGCCACCCTGATCCCCCTGGACGAAGCCTGCGGCTGGCTGCTCTCCCTGCCACTGTTTCACGTCGGCGGTTACGCCATCCTGTTTCGGGTCTTCCTGGCGGGAGCCGCCCTGGTGCTGGACGATCGCACCCGGCCCCTCAAGGCGCGGCTCGAGGATCAGCCCATCACCCACCTCTCGCTGGTGCCGACCCAGCTCTGGCGCCTGCTGGCACAGGGGTTCGACCCATCCCGCACCCGGGTGCGAGAGCTGCTGCTCGGGGGCGCCGCCATCCCGGCGCCCCTGGTCAACCGGCTGACCGCTCTGGGGCTGGAGCCCAAGGTGAGCTATGGCCTCTCCGAGATGGGCAGCCAGGTCTGCACCGGGCAACCCTGCGCCGCCGGCGTGGTGGGTCGCCCGCTGCCGGGGCGGGAGGTCTGCATTCGCCAGGGGGAGATCTGCGTGCGCGGTGAGACCCTGTTTGCCGGCTATTTCAGGGAGGGCGAGCTGGTGCGCCCCCTCGATGAAGAGGGCTGGTTCCACACCCGGGACAAGGGCCGCCTCACTCCGGGGGGCGATCTGGTGGTGGAGGGGCGGCTCGACAACCTCTTCATCTCGGGAGGGGAGAACATCCAGCCCGAGACCATAGAGCAGCGACTGGTGGATCACCCTGCCGTGGCCCAGGCCCTGGTGGTGCCGGTGCCGAGCGACGAGTGGGGGCATAGGCCCGCCGCCTTCATCGACTGGCACGGCGAACCGGCACCATCTGCCGAGCTGGCCGCCTGGATCAGGCTGTCGTTACCCGGCTTCATGGTGCCGGACCAGTGGCATCCCTGGCCGGATCTCGGCGGTAATCTGAAACCCTCCCGCACCCTGCTCGCCCGCAGCTTGCGACAAAAGGAGTGACGCCTCCCCCATATGGGGCGGAGTCCTTGCTATCAACACAGCCCCCTTTGGGGCTGTTTTTATGTTGTTTGCTCCCGAATGCATCATTTCGCTGCGCCATCTGGCCAATTGATATTCCTTTGGAGCCCAATAACCTCTCTGGTCCCCACGCCTCTCCATCCACCAAAGGGATCATGATGAAGCACCTCTCTCCCCGGCTGCTGCTCCTGGCAGCCCCAGGCCTGCTCGCCACTTCGGCGCTGGCCAACTACTCCCCCTCCGACTGGCAACAGTATCAACTCAACGGCGAAGCCAGCCGCCAGCTGGGGGATCGCCTCACCGAAGTGACCTACGAGCTGAGCGCCCGCGACGCCGGCGCCCCCTATCAGCAGCTGAGGGTGTATCGCCGCTTCGACTGGCGCGACGCCAACCTGGCGGCCCTGGCCGAGCAGCTGTGCGGCGAGCCGCAGCTCAAGGTCGAGCAGGGCTGGCAGATCCGCTACCTCAGCTGTGAAGAGGTGGTACCGGCCGGCAAGGCCGTCCCGGCCAGCAGCTATGACTATGGCTACGGCATGAAGCAGGGCCGCTGGGAGCCGCTGGCGGGCACCCCGACCGCGCCGCGTCAGGATCGTCTGCCGCTGGCTGAGCGGGTCATCCTGGGTCACAGCGAGCAGGAGCTGGATCGCTGCGAGCTCAACGCCGAAGGTCGCTGCGCCGAGCAGGCATGGCAGTACCAGCCGCAAAACTGGCAGCAATTGAAGGTGCTGGAAGAGACCCCCAATGAACGGGATGGCCGCCTCGAGCAGATCTTCTTCCGCCTGCAGCCCATCGCGGGCAGCCAGGCCGCCAAGCAGGTGAGCGAGTTGCACGTCTGGCGTCAGTACACCTGGTTGCTGGACGAGATCAAGGCCCAACAGGAGTGCGATGAACCCCAGACCCGTCAGGAAGGGGACAAGACCATCAGCTATCGGGTGTGCCGTCAGACCCTGCCCGTCGGCAGCGAGGTGCAGGTGGTCTTGAAGGACACCGGCTATCAATACCCGGTGGGGGGCAGCGAATGGCAGACCCTGCCGGAGACAACCGAGTGGCAGGAGAGCCGGGTGCTCAACCGCCCCATCGTGCTGGCCAGCAAGGAAGAGCTGCTCGACTGTCGCCGTGCCGACGGCCGCGCCTGCTCCGAGCCGGATCTGCCGGGCACCGAGCTGCTGGACGCCGACGCAGCCAAGATAGTGCAGGACGCCAGTGGCCAGCCCGCGCCGGTCTGGCAGGAGAACTATGGTCACGATGACACCAAGCTGCTGGCCGTGTCGCGCGGCATCCAGAGCCTGCTGGCGGCCAATCAGCCGGCTCATCCGGCCATGAAGCTGCTGCTGGAATACGTGCGTGCCCACAACTACCACAACTACGGCAAGCACAAGGAAGACGGCCCGGCTGCTGCTGAGGCGCTGGCCGAGGCATTGACGGCACTCGGTGCCCATCCGCTGCTCTTCCCGGAGCAGGCCAGCGACGAAGTAGGCGCCGTCATGGGAGCCTGGAGCATCGCTCTGCACGGCCAGTTCAAGAGCCCGGCAGTGCAGAGCCGCTTTGGCACCCTGCTCGGCGAATTCAACCAGATGCTGGCCTACAGTACCCGCCATGCCAGCGAGATCAACGGTCAGCACGCCTGGGCGACCGGTCTGTTCGATCTGCTCAACTTCCTCGACTTCGCCAGCGACTACAGCGATCCCTTCGCCAACGACTTCCGCCAGCAGGATGGCGAGCTGCGCAAGCAGCTGCACGCCCTCAGCATGAGCGAGCTCGCGTTGTGGCAAGGAAGGGATGGCGCCGATCTGTTCCTGCTCAACAACGTGCTGGATGCCTACACCCGCCTCTACCGGGTCGCTCGCTATACCCGCCCGGACGAGCTCGACGACTACCGCAAGCTGCTGGATGACTCCGTCATTGCACTGGTTCGCCACCACGATCTGATCCCGGGCGGTCAGCAGAGCCAGGACCTGCTGGAAGACATGTCGCTGACCCTCTCCACCTACTACCTGACCTACACGGACCGCACCAGCGAAGCCTGCATCAGCGGTGACTTCGCCGGGCTCTGTACCCCTGTCCGGGTGGAGGACGTGCTGCCCTTCGAGCACACCTGCTCGCCGACCCTGCGCCTGCGGGCCCAGGATCTGACCATGAGCCAGGCCGAGGGGATCTGCCGTGAACTGGGTGCCGAAGAGCAGCAGTTCCACCAGCAGATGGAGACCGGCTGGCAGCCGGTGGCGGATGATCACAACGAGGCGCTGGAACTGGTGGTCTTCAACTCCTCCGCCGACTGGAAACGCTACGGCAGTGCTCTGTTTGGCGGCGTCTCCACCGACAACGGCGGCATCTACCTCGAAGGGGATCCGGCTCGCCCCAGCAACCAGACCCGCTTCTTCGCCTATGAGGCGGAGTGGAAGCGCCCTGCATTCCAGGTGTGGAACCTGCGCCACGAGTATGTGCACTACCTGGACGGCCGCTTCAACCAGTACGGCAGCTTCGGCCACTACCCGCTCAATCGCACCACCTGGTGGTCGGAAGGGCTGGCGGAATTCATCGCCCACGGTCAGTGCTTCGCCCGCGGTCTGGACAACGTCGCCGGCCGCCCGGCCAGCGACCGTCCGGCCCTGGCCGACATCCTGCACCTGGATTACGACAAGGGCGGCGAGATGGTCTACTCCTGGTCCTACACGGTGCACCGCTTCCTCAGCGAGACGGGTCGCGGCGCCAGCTGGCTGGCCATGGCCCGGGCCCTGCGCAACCCGGATCAGCAGCAGGCGATGAGCGCCTTCGAAGCCGAGCTGGATGCGCTGATCGCAAGCGACAGCGAGGCCTACCAGCAGTGGCTCGGCCGCGAGCTGCTGCCTTGGTGGGAAGCCAACAAGGACTCTGACGAGTGCAAGGCCAACGACTCCTCCCACTGAGGACGAGACGGCTATGACAAGGGGCGGCCATGGTCGCCCCTTGTTTATGGCGCCGTTTGATAAGCCCGGGATCGGGGCGCGCGCTGCGACAACCTCTGCCCGAGTGAGACCCTGCGCCGCCATCAAACCTGACGCGCCACAACAACTTGTAATAGAATGGCCCCCTGTCTTCTCTTACTTCAGACCCGAACCGCACCGCGCATGAAGAAGTTTGCCAAGATCCTGCTCGCCTGCCTCTGCCTGTTGCTGGCCTCCATCGCCGCCCTGCTTGGCTACAGCGAGTGGACCGTCTCGGACGCCCGTCACTACACCTACGACGACGTCAACGCGGTGCCCTACAACCGGGTCGCCCTGGTGCTCGGCACCTCCAAATACCTGATTGGCGGCAGCCCTAACCACTACTTCAAATACCGGATCAAGGCCGCCGCCGAGCTCTACAACAACGGCAAGGTGGACTACATCCTGGTCTCCGGCGACAACGCCACCGTGCAGTACAACGAACCGCGCCAAATGCGGCGGGCCCTGATCCAGGCCGGCATCCCGGCCAACGCCATCTACAGCGACTACGCCGGCTTTCGGACTCTGGACTCCATCGTGCGTGCCAAGGAGGTGTTCGGTCAGGCCCACTTCACCGTGGTCTCCCAGGCCTTTCACAACGAGCGTGCCATCTTCATCGCCCGCCATTTCGGCATCGAGGCGGTCGGCTTCAACGCCGTGGATCCCAGCGCCTATCAGGGCATCAAGACCCGGGTGCGCGAGGTGTTCGCCCGCCTGATGGGGCTGCTCGACCTCTACGTGCTGGACAAGGGTCCCAAATTCCTCGGCGAGCCCATCGTCATCGGCGGCCCGGTCCCCTGCCAGGCGTTGAGCACCATAGGCGCGAGCCAGCCCTGCCTGCCCATTGCACCGCCCCCTCATCAGCCGAAGGCCAAGCAGGCAGCGGCCGTGAGCGCGGCAACCGCCACCAGTGCAGCGGCTGCAACCAGCGGTGCACCAGCCACCAGCGCAGCCGTGCCGAGCGAGGCAACGCCCGTGGATAATCCGGCTGCCACCAGCGCGGCGCCGCCAACCGGCAGCGCGCCGACCCCTCAATAGCAGAGACCCGCCAACAGGCGGGTCTCTTTCATTGGGCTCGGTATTTCCGGCGATCAGGCCAGAGCCACCACGTAACGCCGTGCCACCTCGTCCCAGTCGATCACGTTGTAAAACGCGGCTATGTAGTCGGGACGCTTGTTCTGGTACTTGAGGTAGTAGGCATGCTCCCACACATCCAGCCCGAGTATGGGGGTGAGCCCCTCCATCAGGGGGCTGTCCTGGTTCGCGCTGCTCACCACCTGCAACTTGCCGCGCCCATCGACCACCAGCCAGGCCCAGCCGCTGCCAAAACGGCTCAACGCCGCCTGGGTAAAG
This sequence comes from Aeromonas sp. s9, assembly GCF_040907765.1. Classification (NCBI taxonomy): domain Bacteria; kingdom Pseudomonadati; phylum Pseudomonadota; class Gammaproteobacteria; order Aeromonadales; family Aeromonadaceae; genus Aeromonas; species Aeromonas sp. s9. Next base: position 48,882 of record NZ_JBFOCK010000036.1, on the reverse strand, counting down.
GCCTGTCTGAAGGATTCCAGCCCACCCAGATCCCGCTCGATCGCTGCGGCCAGCTCGCCGTCCGGCTCGCCGCCGCCCTGCGGACTCATCACCTGCCAGAACAGGCTGTGGTTGGCGTGACCGCCGCCGTGATTGCGCACCGCCCCCTGCACCTGGGCCGGCAGGCTGTCGATACGGGCAAGCAATGCCTCCAGCGGCAGGGCAGCCAGCTCCGGCAGATCGGCCAGGGCGGCATTGAGGTTGGTGACATAAGTCTGATGGTGACGGCTGTGATGGATCTCCATGGTCTTTGCATCGATATGGGGTTCCAGCGCGTCATAGGCGTAAGGAAGGGCTGGCAGGGTATGGCTCATGTTCATTGTCTCTCCTGTTGGGCTCAATGCAGTTGATGGGCAGAGCCGGTCTGACACAGACATTGACCCAGGCTGCGCTGGATGCCGTCGTGATGACCGTGTTTGCCCAGAAAGGCGAGCAGCTCGGTACGGGTGCTGCGGGCGTGGCGAACAGCCGCCTCCCGCAGGGCAGCGGAACTGGTGGGGGACTGGCTGGTGGCCAGCAGGCAATCATGGATGTGACACAGCAGGTCGGCGGCCCGATCCGGCAGGGTCATGGCCACCAGCAGATCCGCCAGGTTGTGATGGGCCACCACCAGGGCCGCCACCGCTTCGTCGGCATCGTGCCACTCGGCAAACTGCTGGCGGGCAAGCCACAGCGCCTGCTGATAGCAGTCGAGCGCCCTGGCGTACTCCCCCGCATCGAAATGGCGGTTGCCACTCAGGGTCTGCGCCTTCCAGTGCGCCATGCTGCTGTCCGCTCCGGTGGTACCGACCCACCCCTTCACCCAGGTTCCCGTCATGACTCTACCACTCAAATGATAATAATTATTATTTAACTTATTTGATGAGCAGACACAAGGAATAGTTGGTGCCGCCTTTTTTGCCCATATGGGTAGGGTTTTTCTGCAATCCCCGGTTTAGTGATCCCATCCACAGATACATTTGAGTTCAGCCACCATGCTGCCGGTACTGGCATGAGGCCGGTGGCTGCCCGGTGACGACCCCCGGTGACGACCAGAGTGCAGCCGGTTTTTTCACAAGGACGGTGAAGATGAAAAGATGGCTATTGATGCTGTTGTGCGCCCTGCCCATGCTGGGTCAGGGGGCCGGTTATACCCAGACCCGCTACCCCATAGTGCTGGTGCACGGTCTGTTCGGTTTCGACAAGCTGCTCGGAGTCGATTACTTCTACGGCATCCCCCAGGCCCTGACCCGGGATGGCGCCAAGGTTTACGTGGCCCAGGTCTCCGCCACCCAGAGCTCGGAGCTGCGCGGTGAACAGCTGCTCAAGCAGGTGCAGCAGGTGCTCGCCATCACGGGGGCGGAGAAGGTGAACCTCATCGGCCACTCTCACGGTGGCCCCACCATTCGCTACGTCGCTTCGGTCGCCCCCGAGTTGGTCGCTTCCGCCACCAGCGTGGGCGGGGTCAACCATGGCTCGGAGATCGCCGACCTGGTGCGGGCCAAGGTGACGCCGGGCTCGGCGGCCGAAGGTCTGGCGGTGGCCGCCGCCTCGGCCCTGTCCGGGGTCATCTCGCTGCTCTCCGGGGGCAGCCAGCTGCCGCAGGATCCCCTCGCAGCCCTCGACGCCCTCACCAGCACCGGCGCCCAGCGCTTCAACCAGCGCTATCCGGAAGGGCTGCCGAGCCAGCATTGCGGTGAAGGGCCCATGCAGGCCGCCAACGGGGTCTACTACTTCTCCTGGAGCGGACGCGGCACCATGACCAACATCCTGGATCCGGTGGATCCGGCGCTGGCGCTGACCGGCAGCTTCTTCAAGGAGCCCAACGATGGCCTGGTCGGAGTATGCAGCAGCCACCTCGGCAAGGTGATCGGCACCCACTACCGCATGAACCATCTGGACGAGGTGAACCAGTCGTTCGGCATTCGCCACCTGTTCGAGACCGACCCGGTCAACCTCTATCGCCAGCACGCCAACCGCCTGCAGAGGCTGGGACTATGAACAGGGCATGGCTGATGGCTGCTCCGCTGGCGGCGGCCCTGCTGCTGGGGGGCTGGCAGTATTGGACCTCCGCTGACGCAACCGCCCCTTCGCCGCAACATGCAGGGCCCGCTTCCCCTCTGGTCAGGCAGGCCGCACCGCCGTCGGATAAGTCCTCGCTGCAGGCCCGCCATGAAGCCTTTCTCGGGGCCGAGGGCAGCCTGACGGTGCCGGCGGATCCGGGCCTCGCCAGCTTGCAGAAGCTGTTCGACGAGCGCGAACAGTTGCGCAGGCAGCGTTTCACCCCGGTCGAGCAGGAGCAGCTGTTTGCCGAGGACAGGCTGATGGAGCAGTGGACCCTGCGCTGCAAGGCGCTGGCGGAGTCCAGCGATGCCGACAAGCCGCTGCTGGCGAGCGAGCTGGAGCTCTGGCTGGCGGAGCAGCCCCAGTGGTTTCGGGAGGCGGAGGCCAACAGCCGCCTGCTCGGCGATCTGCAGGCTCTGGAGCAACTCCCCGCAGTAGGGCGTGACGCCGCACTGCGCGAACAGTTGGGACCGGAGGCGGCAGACCGGTTGCACCAGCTGGCAGAGAGCCAGCAGGGGTTCGAGCAGCAGTTGGCCGGCTATCTGGCCGAGATCAGGCCCCTGCCTGCCGAGGCCCGTGCCAGCCAGCAGCCGGAGATCCTGGCACGCTGGTTCGAGCCCGGTCAGTGGCGACGGGTGGAGGCCCTCACCCGGCTCACCCTGGGCGAGCAGTAACCGGCATGAAAAAGGGGCCCGCAAGTGGGCCCCCATTCTTTGACGCTGCCGCCCTTACTGCGGCTTGTTGGCCCCCGGCAGCGGCTGCCAGGTGAGGCGAGTCACCCGGTTGCCCTGCACCTCGCAGGTGAGGCAGAGATCCTGCCACCCCTTCTCCTGGCGCAGGGAAACTTCTCCCTTGATGCCCTCTGCACTCCTCTTGAGTTTGGCCGGCTCGAAGGTCACCTTGTCACCTCCGGCAAGCGCCATCAGCTTGCCATTGCAGAGCCACTGGGCGAGCTCGGCCCCCTTGAGCTTGACGCCCCCCTTGTCAGCCTTCTCCTCGGCGGTGCTCGGTGCAAACAACCCGCCCAGCTCGGCCGCCCGTCTGGTCAGCCAGGCTTCCCGCTGCTGCATGCTCATCTTGCTGACAAACTCCGCAGGCTGCCCCTTGTCGTCCAGCCATTGGGTCAGCTTGCCACTGTCATCGAAGGCGAACTGAGCGGCGGGCTCCTTCACCCCGAACAGCTTGCCGCCCTTGAAGTAGTAACGGCTCTCCCCTTCCTGTTTGCCCTGCTCGTTCAGGATGGGCACGGCGATGATGACGGGCGTGCCGTCGACCCAGGCCTTGATGTCAACGCCATCGTGGCTGAACAAGCGGGTATCGAGGGCGCTGTCGGCCCCCTTCTCCATCAGGGTGAACTGCTCGGCCAGGGAGGCGGCGAATGAAGGCAGGGAGCAGAGTCCCAGTCCCAAGCCGAGGCTCAGGGCGATCGCGGTTGTGCGCATAAGTGTCCTGTGGTGGGCCCGAAGGCCGGATTAACTCTCTACCAGCCAGACCCTCAGTCCCTCCCGGTGAGCCTCGCTCAAAGGGATGGACTGCCGGGTCCGGTAGTCAAAATGGATCAGGGTCGTCTCGGCGGTCACCGCCAGCTCGCCGCCCTGCCAGGCTTCCTGCCAGAGCGTGAAGGAGCTGGTACCGATACGCCGCACGCCGGTCTTGATCGACACCATCTGGCCATAGAACAGCTCCCGTTTGAATTGCACCGTGTAGCCCGCGATGATCAGATGCCAGTCATGCACATCCAGCTCAGGCGAGAAGAGGCGAAACAGGGGATCACGGGCCGATTCAAACCAGACCGCCGGCACCGTGTTGTTGATGTGGCCGAGGGCGTCCGTCTCTTGAAAACGGGGTTGGATCTGCATTTCCAGCATGGATGTCGACTCCTTGTCGTAGGACCGCGCACAGGCTAGCGCGCCAACCCGTCCGACTCAAGCGTCCCTGCCTGGGGGTGAGAGCCACCGCCAGTTTCCGGCTCCTGCGCCACCTGCTCGGGCTTTAACCAGGCGCAGCGAAAATCGAACCAGCCAAGGGCCGTCATGCGCACACCGTGCACGCCGACCCGGCTCTCCAGCTCCAGCCAGTGATGAAACAGCGGCACGAACCAGCTCTGGCGCTGCACCTCGGCCAGCAGGGCGCGGGGGCCGGGCTCTTCACCATGGGCGCGCCACTGCGTCAATCCCTGCCACAGGGCCTGCTGGCCGCCCCACACCCGGCGCAGCAAGGGGGTGCCCTGAAGCCAGGCGTAAGGGGCGAAGGCGTGCTCATGCTCCAGGTTGAGGGTGCCGAACCAGAGATCCACATCTTCATCCTCCCCGCTCACCCAGCGCCCGTAGTCCAGGGTACGCACCTCGAGCTGGATCCCCTGCTCTGCCAGCAGGCTGCTCATGGCGCTGGCGCACTCGTTGAACTCCAGATGCTGGTTGAAGCAGGCCAGTACCAGCCGCGCTGGCAGGCTGACCGGGCCGGACTCGGGAAGAGGCAGGCTCTCGCGCCAGTGGGGCAGGAGACCCAGCGCGCTGGTCCAGCCCCGCTGCAGCTCGGGCGCCACCCGGGCCATCAGGGCGATGGGGTTGAGCAGCCGGGTCAGCCACTGGCGCAGGGCCGGGTCCTGCAGGGGGGCCGATCTGTCGTCCTGCAGCAGGAAGTAGCAGCCGGACTCGAGTTCGGACTCCCCGCGCATGGAGCCAAGCTCCGGGGTGTCGCTGCCCAGCCTGACGTGGCTCTCCAGCCGCTCCGCCAGCTCCGGCAGCATCCAGATGTCGATCTCGTCGAGCAGGGCCCGGAGCCCGAAGTAGTCGTCAAATGCTTCGAGGCACAGGTGCAGGGGATCGTTGGCGCTCACCCGATAGGGGCCGGTGCCCACCGGCTGCAGGGCGAAATTCGCCTCCCCCTTGAGCTCCCGTGGCAGGATGGCCGCCACCGGCTCGGCCAGCAGGTGCGGCAGCAGAGGATCCGGGCTGTCGAGATGGATGTCCAGGGTGCGCGGCCAGCGGCTCTCCAGCCGTGCCAGATGGGCGAACAGCGGGCGATCCCGCAAGGCCTGCAGGCTCTCCATCACATCCTCCACCACCAGTTCGCGGCCATGGTGAAAACGCACCACGGGGCGCAGATAGAAGCGCCAGTGACAGGGGGCCAGACACTCCCAGTAGTGGGCGAGATCCCCCTCGATTTCCCCATTTTCCTCGTTTCGCCGGGTCAGACCGTTGAAGATCTGGCGGCTCAGGTGAATTTCGGAGCGACGCAAGGGCGCGGTGGGCAACAGACCGGGCAGGGGCCGGTAGTAGGGCACCCGCAGGATCTGGCGCCCCTCCCGGGTGGCCTGGCCGAGCTGCTCGATAAGCAGCGGGGTGAGCAGATCCAGGCGATCTTCGGCCAGCCGCACCGCCTGCGCCAGCTGGCCCTGACTCAGCAGATCCCGCAGCCGGCGCCGGGTCAGGCTCTCCTGGTTGTCCAGCATGGTGAGGCGGGAGCGCCGCCCCCGCCCTGCCTCCGCCGTCCAGCACAGCCAGCCCTGCCCTTCCATGCGGCGCAGCAGCAGGCGTGCATTGCGCGTGGTGCAGCAGAGCAGGTCCGCCACCTCGGCGAGGCTGATTTCCCGCTCGTCGCAGCCAAGCTGCTGGGCGAGCCGTTGAAATTGCTGATAAAGGCGGCTAGTAGGCATAAAAGAGGAAATCCTGTCTCTGAAAGTCATCAGTTTTTTACTTCCGCATTTTAGCTCAATACTGCTGGCGAACGTGAGAACCACTGCACAGGAGCACCATCATGAGCCACGCCAACCCCCTCAAACCGAACCGGATCCAGCAAACCCTTCGTCGCTACTTCCTGAGGATCCTGCCCCGCCCTCTGACGCTGGTCGAAGATCCCATGGTGCAGCTCAACCGCCTGATGCAGTGGGACATGCACCAGATAGACGACAGGGAGTATCGCCGCCGTCTCTGAGGTCGCCGTCACAGGCGCCATCCGGTCACCGCCATCCCCCGGCATTGCTTTGCCGGATTGGGTGGTTTACATCGGCGCTGGGCCTGATAGATTGGACGTCTATCCATCCATAATGGTGACATCCAACAAGGAGTGTGTGATGAAAGATGCGACCCTGGCCCTGCACCACGGCTTTGCCAACGACCCCACCACCAAGGCCGTTGCCGTGCCCATCTACCAGACGGTGGCCTACGAGTTCGAGAGCGCCCAGCACGGGGCGGACTTGTTCAATCTGGCGGTGCCGGGGAACATCTACACCCGCATCATGAACCCCACCAACGATGTGCTGGAGCAGCGGATGGCCGCGCTGGAAGGGGGCATCGCCGGCCTGGTGGTCTCGGCGGGCTCCGCCGCCATCACCTACGCCATCCAGGCGCTGACCGCCGCCGGTGACAACATCGTCTCCACCCCCCAACTCTATGGCGGCACCTACACCTTGTTCGCCCACATGCTGCCGAGCTTCGGGGTCGAGGTACGCTTCGCCAAGGATGACAGCGCCGAGGCCATCGCCGCCCTCATCGATGACAAAACCAAGGCGGTCTACTGCGAGAGCATCGGCAACCCGGCCGGCAACATCGTCGACATCGCCGCCCTGGCCAAGGCCGCCCACGCCCGCGGCGTGCCGCTCATCGTCGACAACACGGTCGCCACTCCGGTCTTGTGCAAACCCATCGAACACGGCGCCGACATCGTGGTGCACAGCCTGACCAAATATGTCGGCGGCCACGGCAACTCCCTGGGAGGCGTCATCGTCGACTCGGGCAAGTTCCCCTGGGCGGATCACGCCGAGCGCTTCCCCCAACTGACCCAACCCGAGCCTTCTTATCACGGGGTGGTCTACACCGAGGCCTTCGGCCCGGCGGCCTTCATCGGCCGGGTGCGCACCGTGCCGCTGCGCAATACCGGCGCGGCGCTGGCGCCGATGAACGCCTTCCTGCTGCTGCAGGGGCTGGAGACCCTGAGCCTGCGCATGGAGCGCCACGTGGACAACGCCCTGCGGGTCGCCCATCACCTCAGGCATCACCCCAAGGTGGCCTGGGTCAGCTACGCCGGTCTGCCGGGTCACCCCCACTACCCGCTGGCGGAGAAGTACATGGCCGGTCGCCCCTCGGCCATCCTCTCCTTCGGCCTGAAGGGGGGCTACGAGGCGGGCGTGCGCTTCTACGATGCACTCAAGATCTTCAAGCGGCTGGTCAACATCGGCGACGCCAAGTCCCTGGCCTGCCACCCCGCCTCCACCACCCATCGCCAGTTGAGCGAAGAGGAGCAGGCCAAGGCTGGAGTGAAACCTGAGATGATCCGGCTGTCGGTGGGGATCGAAGCCATCGAGGACATACTGGCGGATCTGGATCAGGCGCTGGAGGCCTGAGTCAATCGACGAAGGAGCGGGCACCACGCCCGCTCTTTTTCATCCATAAGTGAACCTGCTGCCGGGGCGCTGCGTATCACCGCCTTCCGTCACTGCGTCGAGGTTTTCATGATAGTCCTGCACCACCTGAACAAATCCCGCTCCCAGCGCATCATCTGGCTGCTTGAAGAGCTGGGCCTGCCCTACCAGATCAAGGCCTACCAGCGCGATGCCGCCACCTTCCTGGCGCCGCCCGAGCTCAAGGCCGTCCACCCCCTCGGCAAGTCGCCGGTCATCGAGTTTGACGGCCGGGTGCTGGCGGAATCCGGTGCCATCACCGAATACCTGATCGCCCGCCACGCTCCGGAACGGCTGGCACCGGCCACTGACAGCCCGGAGTATCCCGAATACCTGCAGTGGCTCCACTTCGCCGAGAGCTCCGGTATTCTGCCGCTGCTGCTCGATATGTTCGTGCGCAAGGATGGCAGCCCGATGCGCTTCCTGCCGGACTACGCCAAAGCCGAGTGTACCAAGGTGCTGGGCTACCTCGATGAGGTGCTGGCAAGCCGCCACTACCTGGTGGCCGATCGCCTCACCGGCGCCGACATCCTGAACTCCTTCCTGGTGGATCTGCTGGCCCAGAGCGGCCAGCTGGCCCAGTTCCCGCATCTGCAAGCCTACTGGCAGCGCCTCAATACCCATCCGGCCCGCCAGAAGGCGGCAGCGCTGGAGCGCGAGCTGGACCGCAGCGCCGAATAAACGGCAGTGCCCCGGTGACACCCTGCAAAACGCCCCGATGATCGGGGCGTTCTCTTTTCCGTTGGCCAGCCGGTGATCAGAGGGCGAGGGAAAGGATCCGCGCCACTATGGTTGCCAGGATGACTTACAGCGCGTGGGACAGGATCCTGGCTACCTTGTCGGGATCAATGTCCTGCTGCTCCCCGAGGGCGGTCAGCCCGAAACGCTTGAGGTTGGAGCAGATACCGGGGATGCAGCTCTCGCTCAGCCCGTAGTCGGCAAGCCGGGTACCCACCCCCATCTGCTGGAAGAACTGCTCGGTGCGGATGATGGCCTCCTCGATCCGCAGTGCCTTGTCCTCGCGGCTGGAGTGCCATACCCGCTCGGCGAACTGCGCCAGCTTCTCCTGCTTCTGGGCCGATTGCTCCCGCAGCAGGGAGGGCAACACCACAGCCAGGCTCTGGGCATGATCCAGCCCGTGCAGGGCGGTGAGCTGGTGACCGATGGCGTGGGTGGACCAGTCCTGGGGCACGCCGCGACCGATGAGGCCGTTGAGCGCCAGGCTGGCCGCCCACATCAGGTTGGCGCGCACCTGGTAGTTGGTGGGCTCCGCCAGCGCGCGCGGACCGTTGTCCACCAGCACCTGCAGCAGCCCTTCCGCCAGCCGGTCCTGCACCTCGCCCCCCACCGGGAAGGTGAGGTACTGCTCGAGGATGTGGACGAAGGCATCCACTACGCCATTGCCCACCTGGCGCGGTGGAAGGCTGTAGGTGGTGGCGGGATCCAGCACCGCAAACACCGGTTGCACCAGCGGATTGTAGAAGGAGAGCTTGGCCTCCCCCCGGCTCACCACGGCGGCGGGGTTGCTCTCCGAGCCGGTGGCCGGCAGGGTCAACACGCAGCCCAGCGGCAGCGCTGCCTTGATGGGGGCCTTGTCCCGCAGGATCTCCCAGGGATCGTCCCCCTCGAAGCAGGCAGCGGCGGCCACGAACTTGGTGCCATCCACCACGGAGCCGCCACCCACCGCCAGCAGGAAGTCGATGCGCTCGCGCTTGACCAGGGCCACCGCCTCCATCAGCTGATCGTACTGGGGGTTGGCGCCGATGCCGGGAAACTCCAGCCACTCCCGGCCCGCCAGCGCCTGGGTCAACTGCTCATAGACCCCGTTCTTCTTGATGCTGCCCCCCCCGTAGAGCACCAGCAGACGGCTGCCGGCCGGGATGAGCTCGGGCAGCCTGGCGATCTGGCCTTCACCAAAGCAGATGCGGGTGGGATTGGCATATTGGAAGTTGTACACGGCAGAGCCCTCGGTTGATTGCATGCAGGGGAATTGTGCGCCTGCCGTGCCATCAGGTCAAAAAACGGGATCCTGTCGTCAAAAATACGATGCCAGCTTGCCGATGCCGGGCGCTCCTGCCCGGCTTTGCTATGGTGATAGCGGGAAGACGCGCTCGTCGCCCCCTCAAGCCCCTCCCGGGGTCCCTTTCCCACTCACTGGGTCTCTATCATGAAACTGAAGCACGCCTGGATTGCGGGTGCCCTCACCCTCTGTGCCCCTCCCCTGCTCTATGCCGCCGAGGTCACCACCCATGTGGCCGTGGCCCCCGGACAAGCCAGTCTGGCCGAAGAACTGACGGCCAGGGCAACCGTCACCGCCATCGACCTGGCCACCCGCAAGGTCAGCCTGAAAAATGCCGAAGGGCAGACCCTGGATCTGATCGCCGGGGAGGAGGTGACCAACCTTCCCCAGCTCAAGGTGGGAGATGTCGTGGCCTTGAGATATCTGCAACTGCTGGACCTGACCCTGCTTAAGGGCACCGCCGGGGTGAGAAAACGGGTGGTGGAAGTAGAAGGGGGCAAGGCGGCCGCCGGGGAGAAACCCGCAGCCGGCGTCGGCATGCAGGTAACCATCTATGCCGATGTCATCGACGTGGACAAGGCGCACCAGACCATCCGGGTCAAGGGGGTTGACCATACCCTGACCCTCAAGGTGCAGGATCCGGCCCAGTTCGCCCTCATCGCCAAGGGGGATCAGATCAAGGCCGTGCAGACCACCGCCATCGCCATCGGGATCGCCCCCCAGAGTCCCTGAGCCCTGACCACGGCAGGCCGTGCCTCCCACGGCCTGCCGGCCCCGTGGCAAGGGGGCAACCCCTTGCCTTTAACGCCCAAGGATTGCCGTTTGAATCACATCATGCCTGGGAGGCGGATTTGCCGGTGAGGCGATCCATGGCCTCCTTGAGCATGGCATCGCGCTGCGCGGCCAGGTCCTTGCTCTGCGTTTCGCTCTCCTCGGCAGAGAGCGTCTTGTCATCCGCTATCCCCTTGAGCTGACGCTCGAGATCGTCAAATTTTTTGCGATCAAAGCCCAGGGCCTTGTCCACCATCTGCTGCACCCGCGCATCCTTGACGCCACCGGTCAGGACTGTGTTCTTGCCGTTCCTGGCCAGATGCTCGTAGGTCAGCGCCTGCTGCGCCTTGCCGGTCAGCACCTGACTGGAGAGGCTGACCTGCTGAGACCAGCCGCTCTGCTTGTCGTCGCTGTCGCTGAGGGTCGCCAGGGCACGGTTCTGGGACGCGCTCTGGGCAAGTTGATGACCATAGGGTTTGATATCCATGAAGGCTCCACGCTCACTGCCGGCCTCGCCGGCTCCGGGGATGGGTTCCCCGCCATGGGCCGGAGACAGCAAAATGCAGGCCAACTTGAGTACCCCCCTCTTTCGACGGTTCAGCACGGGGTCGCAACACGCCTCCTCCTGCACTCCATGACGAGTGCGACCAGACCCATCAAAAAAAGGCGCCCGAAGGCGCCTCTTGTGGACAGAAGTCGGCTCGTCATGACATCAGCGACGGCTGATGTGGAGCGGACCGAAGGTCTGGGCCACCGGCATGATCTCGATGCTGTTGATGTTGACGTGGGCAGGCTGCTCGCTGATCCAGAGTACGGTATTGGCGATGTCTTCCGGCAGGATGGCCTGCACCCCCTGATAGACGGTGGCCGCCTTGGCGTCGTCGCCGTGGAAGCGCACGTTGGAGAACTCGGTGCCGCCACACAGGCCGGGCTCCACGTTGGTGACGCGGATGGCCGTGCCCGCCAGATCCGCACGCAGGTTGAGGCTGAACTGCTTCACGAACGCCTTGGTCGCGCCGTAGACGTTGCCGCCCGGATAGGGGTAGGTCCCTGCGATGGAGCCGATGTTGATGACGTGGCCACGGTTGCGCGCCACCATGCCCGGCAGCAGCAACCGGGTGATCAGGGTCAAGCCGCTGATGTTGGTTGCGATCATCTGCTCCCAGTCTTCCAGATCCGCCTTGTGGGCAGGCTCCAGCCCCAGAGCCAGGCCGGCGTTGTTCACCAGCAGGTCCACCTGTTGCCATTCGGTCGGCAGCCCCTCGATGGCGGCGCGGGTGGCAGCCTTGTCCTGGACGTCGAACACCAGAGGCAGGAACTGCTCGCCCAGCTCCTCGGACAGGGCGGCCAGCCGTTCGGCGCGGCGCCCGGTGCCGATCACCCGGTGGCCAGCGCTCACCAGCAGGCGGCTGATGGCCTCACCAAAGCCGGACGAGGCGCCCGTTACCATTGCAATCATGTGAACCTCCATTGTTATTTGTCTTCTTGAAAAATCAGCACGTTATATGTCGCGTTTGCCCAGCTTTCGCCATGCGAACACCGCCAGATGCAGCAGGAAAAGACCCGAGCCCCCCAGCGCAAACAGCAGGCCGGTCAGGGCGTTGACCGAGGTATCGGCGCCGCACCACCACCAGACCAGCCAGCCGACGGCCCCGATGAGAAAGGTCTGGGCGGCGCAGACCGGGCAGCGCCCGAGCTTGGCCCTGATGGCCGTGGCCAGGCAATCCTCGCAACTCATGATGGCGCCTGCCGCTCATCCTCCAGCGCCAGCACCAGGCGGTGGGCATGCTGGCCGGGCCCGTAATAATCGGGCAGCCGTACCCCGGGGCGAAACCCCAGCCCCTGATAGAGGGTCCTGGCTTCTGGGTTGGCGTCGGCGACCTCGAGGCGAATCGCCCCCCAGCCGGCCTCGCGCCCTTCACGGATCACCTGCTCCAGCAGGCGGCGTGCCCACCCCTGACGGCGGACGGTCCAGCGGATGGCGAGGGTCTGGATGATGAGACGATCCCAGCCTTTGTGCTCCAGCACGCTCAAATAGCCCATCACCTGCGCCTTCTCGTCTTGCAGCAGCAGGGTGCGCCCCTTGGCCTGATTGAGCAGATAGTGCCAGCGGCTGCGGCCGAAGGCGACCTCGGGGGGAAAACAGTAGCGTTCCAGCTTCACGATGGCGCCCAAATCATCGGCTCGGGCGGCGCGCACGGTCAACACGGGGAGTCCTTGTTCGGTTATTTATCCTCAGCACCAGAAATGCGACTTGTATCACAAGTTACCAAGGCAGAATATTAGGCACTGTAACCTCTTGTTTCCCCTCGCGCCATTGTCGTGCTTGTCGGTGCATCGAAGCCCACTGGGGATCCTGCCGTTTCTGGCAGTCCTTTCTGTGGAGCCTGAAAATATGAGTACCTATGTCATCGTCGAGGAGCCGGGCGACTGGCCCTGCCATGCCGACTATCTGCTGACCGCCCGCACCTACCTGCAACACGGTCTGCCCACCACAGGGGGGCGTCCGCGCATCATCAACCTCTGCCGCAGCCTGGAACACCTGGGGGCCGGTTATTACTGCTCCCTGCTGGCCCAGGCCCGCGGCCACCACTGCCTGCCGGGATTGCAGGCCATCAGCCGGCTGCAACCCCAGCAGCCTCCCGCCAAGCTGTGGCGCAAATTGCAGGGCTGGCTGGCCCAGCAGAGCGAAGACAGGATCCGGGTGCGCGCCATCTTCGGCCAGTGCGAACAGAGCGAGCTGGCGGGGCTCGCCCGCTATTACTACGGCCTGAGCCAGTTGCCGCTGCAGGAGCTGACCCTCAAGCGCGGTCGCCACGGCTGGTCGGTGCGCCAGCAGGAGAGCCTGTCACCGCTGGCGCTGAGCCCGAGCGAGAAGGCGCTGATGGTGCAGCACGCCCAGGCGCTGGTGGGCACGGGGGACGAGGAGCAGACGGCGCCACGCTACCAGCTCGCCATCCTGGTCGACCCCAACGACGGCCGCGCCAGCAGCGATGCCCTGGCGCTGGAGCGTTTCATCAAGGCGGCCGCTGCCCAGGGGATCCAGGCCGAGATCCTGCCTCCCTCGGCCATCGAGCGGTTGCCGGAGTTCGACACCCTCTGGCTGCGCGCCGAGACCGCGGTCGGCCACTACACCTTCGAATTTGCCCGCCGTGCCGAGCAGCTCAAGATGCCGGTCATCGACAGCTCCCGTGCCATCCTCGCCTGCAGCAACAAGCTCTATCTCTACGAGCTGATGGTGCGCAGCGGCGTGCCCATGCCCCCCACCACCGTCGTGACCCGCCGCGGCCGCCAGCATGTGGACGAACTGGTGCAGCGCTTGGGTCTGCCGCTGATGGTGAAGATCCCCGACGGCGCCCAGGGGCGCGACCTCGCCATGGCCAGCGATGACATCCAGCTCGCCCGCCTGCTGGACGAGGGGCTGGCCCGCTCCGCCCTGCTGCTGGTCCAGAGCCGGATCCCTGCCGAGTTCGACTGGCGCATCGGCTTTCTCGACGGCTCGCCGCTGTTCGCCTGCCGCCGCTACCGACCCGAACCCGGCAACCGCATCCGTCGCCGCAAACACCCCCTCGACATGAGCCGCATCGAAGCGCTGCCCCTCAGCGACGTGCCGGAGCGGGTGCTGCAAACCGCCCGCCGCGCCGTGCACCAGCTCGGCAACGGCCTGTTCGGGGTGGATCTGCGCCAGCAGGGTCAGGGCTGCGTGTTGCTGGAAATCATCGACAACCCCTGGATACGTGGCGATATTGAAGACAGGGAGGCAAAGGACCTCTACGAGCGCCTCGCCCGGGCCTTCCGCCAGCGGCTGGAGAACCGGGGGCAGAGCGCGACAGGATAACAAGCATCGCGAGCAGAGGTGGATATGATGACAATGCAGTGGTGGGACATCGCGCCCCTTGGCTGGGAGAACATCCTGGTCTGTCTGATGTGTGGCACCCTGGTGGGGCTGGAGCGGCAGCTTCGCGGCAAGCCGGTGGGGATCCGCACCTCTTCCCTCATCGTGCTCGGCACCTACTGTTTTCTCGCCATCGGCGCCGCCGTCAGTCCTCAGGGCGCCGATCAGGCGCGGGTGCTGGGTCAGCTCATCACCGGGGTCGGCTTTCTCGGGGCCGGGGTCATGATGACCCGGGATGGCCAGGTGCTGGGGGTGACCTCCGCCGCCGCCATCTGGATGCTGGCCGCCCTCGGCGCCCTCATCGGCATGGACATGCTGCATCAGGCGCTGCTGCTCACCGTCGTCACCCTCTCCATCCTGGTGGGGGTGGACTACCTGGAAGCCAGCTTCAAGAGCCTGCGCCGCGGGGTGCACAACCGGCTGGAACACTGGCGCCACGGGGCCGAGCCCTCGGTCTCTTCCCGCCGGGACGATCTGGGCAGCGGCATCGAGAAGTAAGCCGCCACCATGAAAAAGGGCTCCATCATGGAGCCCTTTTTGTTGCCCGCCTCCCTCAGCGCACCAGCAGGAAGCGGCCGGTGAGGGGCGGCAAGTCCACCGTCACGCTGCTGCCACCGATGGCCAGATTCTCGCCGCTCTGCAGATCCACCAGGGCGCTGCCGCTGCGCAGCTTGCCGACCGGCACGGCGTAGCTCTGGGGCGTGGTGGAGACGTTGAGCAGGTAGACTACTTGCTCGCCCGCCGTCTGCTTGATGTCGCCATAGACGCTCCCCTCGGCCACCAGCTTGACCCGCTCCCCCTGATAGAGGGCGGGGTGGGCGGCGCGCAAGGCCAGCAGGTCGCTCAGCCACTGCTTGAGCTCGGCCTGCTCGCTGCTCGGCACGAAGCCGGTGACACCGGGGACCTTGCCATCGCTGCGGGCCACGTGATCATCGCAGAGCCCCTGGGCCGCACAGTCGCCCCCCACCTGAGTGGCAAAGCCAGGCACCTCGTCGCCAAACTCCTCGCCATAGTAGAAGGTAATGGGACCGGAGCGGGCGGCCATGAAGCTGAAGGCCGCCTTGTGGCGCTGCCAGTAGTCCGCCCCATTGAAGTTGCCCCGCTCCAGCAGATCGCCGAAGCGCACCAGATCGTGGTTGCCCAGCATCAGGTTGGGCATGGCATGGTCCGGGTAGTTCTCCACCTTGTTCCAGCTGGCGTCGAGCACGCTGGCCCCCTGCCCGCCTTTGCCGGACTCTTCCACCGCCAGCGCCTGTACCAGGCCGTAGCGCAGGGGGAAGTCGAACGCCGAAGAGAGCGCCGGGTTGTCGCTCGGGCCATAGGCCTGGGCGCGGATCTCGTCAGCGCCCTTCCACACTTCCCCCACCATGTAGCCGAGGGTGCCCCACTGCTGGCCGGCGGCCTTGCGCGCCGCGCTGGCCTGGGCCACCTCGCTGCGAATGGCGCGCCAGTCATCCAGCCCCAACTGATAAGCCTGATCGAGGCGCCAGCCGTCGATGCCGTACTGCTCGACCCAGTAACGGGCCACCTCCTTGAAGTAGGCCAGACTCTCGGGCTGGCCGTAATCCACCAGTTGACCCGGGTAGCCTGCGCCGCCGCTCTTGAGTGCTGGCAGCCGCCCCTCTGGTGAAGGCTTGCTCACCCCCACCTTGTTGACGTGGCCGAACACCCCGTCGAGGAAGACATAGAGCCCGCGCTGGTGCGCCCCGTCCACCAGTTGCTTGAGCTGGGCGTTGCTGCCGAAGTTGGGATCCACGTTGAAGAAGTCGCAGGCGAAGTAGCCGGTGGCATCCAGCCGGTCGTCCCCGGCCTGGCCGGCGCAGGAGTCAAACACCGGCGTGAGCCAGATGGCGTTGACGTTGAGGCTCTTGATGTGGTCGAGGCTGTCGATGATCCCCTGCAGATCGCCGTTGTGCCGGGAGGGGCCGTAGCCGACGCCGTAGTTGGCGCTGCCGTCGCCGTCAACGAAGGACTCCACCATCACCTGGTAGGTGCGCAGGTTGCAGGCTGGCTGATCATTGCCGTAGCAGGCGCGGCTGGCCGACGCGGGGGGCGGATTGACCACCGGGGGCTGGGGGTCACTGCTGCCACCGCCTCCCCCGCTGCCGCAAGCCGTCAGTAACAGGGCGGCCCCGATGAGGCCGCCACGACGCAACGTTCCTTGTTTCATTGTTATGTTCCCGCTGTGGTGGATGGGCGCCCAAAGCGCCGCACTGGGGTCATGATATCGACCTGACCGACGCGGGTCTGTGACTGAAAACGTTACCTGACTCAACGAGTTAGCATGTCAGAATCGATGCATGTTGCGATCGGGGAAGGCGGCGCGCTCGTCGATGGGCAGGATCAGGTGGTAGACCTCGTGGGCCGCCAGGGTGAAGCCCGTGGGCCACGCCAGTTGATGGCGATCATCGATGAAGACACGGGCGAAGCGACGCTCGGTCTCCATGGCCGCAAACAGCGGCTGGCCGCGCCAGGGGGTGAGATCCAGCACGCCTGTGGTGCCGTCGGAGAGCACCACGAACAAAGACCAGCCCTGCATATATTCCACATCGATGAAGACCGGCATCCCTTCGGCTCCGATTGAGAAATCCGGCGCCATTATAGGCACGACCATTGTCTCGATGTGCCAGCAGGATCACAGTTTCCCCAGCGTTTTATGCTCTCTTCGAACCCTGCATCCCGTCACAAAAAAATCATAAAACGTGCCAGCTTCTCCATTTATACCTCCCCCCCATGCAACCTTTGCCAGGCGCCACTGTCATACTCCTGCACCATAACAACAATGCGTCCGGGGACTGGGCGCAAACAGGTTTGCAGGAACAATATGACCACCATCAGACAATGGCTGGGACCGGTTTGGCCCATCGCCGTCTTTTCATTGATCGCGCTCATCTCCCTGACCGTCAGCCGCCTTGGCCTGGGGCTCTGGCAACTGGAACGGGTGGATGCCGTCTCTGGCTGGCAGGAGATGCTGCTGCAAGGCATTCGCGTCGACGTCGCCACCCTCTGCTGGGTCTGGGGCGTACCCGCCGTCTTGACCCAGTTGCTGGCCGGACCCCACGCGCCGGGGCGGCTCTGGATGCAGCTTATCCGGATCTGGCTCACCCTGGGGCTCTGGCTGATGCTCTTTCTCGAGATCTCCACTCCCGCCTTCGTCACCGAATACGGGGTGCGCCCCAACCGTCTCTATGTGGAGTACCTCATCTATCCGAAGGAGGTGCTCTCCATGCTGTGGGCTGGCCGCAAGGGCGAGCTGCTGCTGGCCGTGATCTTCAGCGGCGCCGTGCTGGGCGGTGGCTGGTGGCTGAGCGGCCGCCTGGTGCGTGACCTAAGCTTCCCCCGCTGGTACTGGCGCCCCGCCTTCGCCCTGCTGATCCTCGCCGTCGGCTTCCTCGGCGCCCGCTCCAGTCTCGGCCATCGCGCCCTGAATCCGGCCATGGTGGCCTTTGCCGACGATCCCCTGGTCAACGCCCTCACCGTCAACTCCGCCTACTCCCTCTTCTTTGCCATCAAGCAGATGGGGGCCGAGGAGGATGCCAGCCAGTTTTACGGCAAGATGGCTGACCATCAGGTACTCGACATAGTCCGCCAGGAGAGCGGTCGCCCTCTCGGCGATTTTACCTCTGCCGATCTGCCGAGCCAGACCTTCAACACGGCCAGCTACCAGGGCAAGCCCAAAAACCTGGTGATCCTGCTGCAAGAGAGTCTGGGGGCCCAGTTCGTCGGCTCCCTCGGCGGCCTGCCGCTCACCCCGAACATCGATGCCTTGTCGAAAGAGGGTTGGGCGTTCGAGCAGCTCTACGCCACCGGTACCCGTTCGGTACGCGGCATCGAGGCGGTGCTCACCGGCTTCACGCCGACCCCGGCCCAGGCCGTGGTCAAGCTCGGCAAGAGCCAGACCAACTTCTTCACCATCGCCGACCTGCTCAAGCAGCGAGGCTATGACACCAGCTTCATCTATGGTGGCGAGAGCCACTTCGACAACATGCGCAGCTTCTTCCTCGGCAATGGCTTCACCACCATCGTCGAGCAGAAGGACTTCAAGAACCCGGTGTTCGAGGGATCCTGGGGCGCCTCGGATGAAGATCTGATGGCCAAGGCCAACGAGACCTTCGCGGCGCTGCACAAGGAGGGCAAACCCTTCTTCAGCCTGGTGTTCAGCTCCAGCAACCACGATCCCTTCGAATTCCCCGACAACCGCATCGCCCTGTACGAGCAGCCCAAGCAGACCCGCAACAACGCCGCCAAGTACGCGGACTACGCCGTCGGCGAGTTCTTCAAGAAGGCCAGGGCATCGGACTACTGGAAGGACACCCTGTTCCTGGTCATCGCCGATCACGACAGCCGGGTCGGGGGAGCCAGCCTGGTGCCCATCCCCCGCTTCCACATCCCGGGGGTCATCCTGGGGGACGGCATAGCACCGAGAAAGGACCCCCGCATCGTCAGCCAGATCGACATGGCCCCGACCCTGCTCTCCCTCATGGGCATCAGTGCCGACTACCCCATGCTGGGCAAGGATCTCACCCGCATGCCCGCCGACTGGCCGGGACGCGCCATTATGCAGTACGACAAGAACTTCGCCCTGATGCGCGGCAAGGACGTGGTGATCCTGCAGCCCGAGCGGGCGCCGGAAGGCTTCATCTACGAGGATGCGACCGAAACGCTCACCCCGGCGCAGCAGCCAGGCGCCATGAAAGATGCCGCCCTGGGGCTGGTCCTGTGGGGCAGCCTGGCCTATCAGCAGGGGCTCTACCGGACGGCGCAGGACAGCCGGCTGGCTCTCAACTGAGGAACCGCCCACAAAAAAACCGCCCTCGGGCGGTTTTTTCTTGCGGCTAGCCCCGTCAGGGGTGGGGGAAGCAGGGAAGCGAGCGGCTGAACCTGTGCTCGAACACCAGGGAGGTCTCGAGGTGCACCACCTCTTCCCGGGAGGTGAAGTGATCGAAGACGAAATTGCGCAGGTGTTCGGTATCGGAGACGCACAGGTGCACCAGGAAATCATCCTTGCCGCCCATGTGGAACAGGCTGATCACCTCGGGCAGGGCCAGGATGGCGTCGCGAAACGCATCGATGATCTGGCGGCTGTGACGGGCCAGTTGCAGGGAGACCATGGCCTGGATGTGACCGCCCAGGGCCTGGTAATCCACCTCGCAGTGCGCCCCCTTGAGCACGCCATCCTGCTGCAGCTTGCGCACCCGCTCCAGACAGGTGGACGGCGCCACCCCGACCAGGGCCGCCAAATCCTTGTTGGTCATGCCCGCATCGCGAAACAGATGGGCCAGGATGTCCAAGTCCAGTTGATCCAGGTTTCTCATCTTTACTCCTTGCATCGCTCGATTTTTTTAGACTCTGCCCGTAAACCGGGCCGAACACAACGCAGATTGACATCGCCTCCGGCCCCTCTATGCTGTGCCGCACCCGCGGGATGCCGATCCCGTTGACCCCGACCACCACGAGGAACCCCATGCTCAGTGCCCATCCCTTCTGGAGCCTGGACGTTCCACGGCTCGACGGCCAGCTCCTGCTCACCCCCTGCCCCGGCAGCCAGCAGGTCCCCATGGCCGACGCCCTTGCCCAGTTGCAGTTGGCCGGTGCCGGCGGGGTGCTGACCCTGATGACGGTGGAGGAGCTGGCCCTGTGCGGGCCCCTCTCTCTCGGGCAGCTGGTGCAGGCCAGAGGCATGAGCTGGTTCCATCTGCCCATTGCGGATGACGAGGCACCGGATGCCGCCTTCGAACAGGCCTGGCCCGGGGTGCAACCCCGACTGCTCGCCCTGCTACGCGAGGGACGGCACCTTGCCATTCACTGCCACGGAGGAAGCGGGCGTACCGGGCTGGCGGCCGCCCTGCTGCTGATGACCCAGGGGCTGCCCCAGCAGGAGGCCATGACCCTCATCCGGGCCAGACGGCCACGGGCCTTCACCCTGGCCTGCCACCGTCACTGGCTCGATACCCGTGGACGGCTGCTGGCCGGGGCGGACTGATGGGCTCTATCCCTTGGGCTGCTGGTAGGTAAACACCTTGCCGATGTCTTCCACCTTGTAGCTGGTCAACTGGTAGACGTAATAGTTGAGCCAGTTGGAAAACAGCAGGTGACCGTGGCTGCGCCAGGTGGCGCGCGGGGTCTGGCTTGGGTCGTTGTTCGGGTAATAGTTGACCGGAATGACGGGGGTGAGCCCGGCCGCCAGATCCCGCCGGTATTCCCCATCCAGGGTCAGGGCGTCATATTCCGGGTGGCCGGTGACGAACACCTGGCGACAATCCTTGGTGGCGGCCAGATAGACGCCCGCCTCTTCCGACTCGGCGAAGATCTGCAGATCGGTGTGGGCGCGGATGAGATCCCCGTCGAAGGCCGCATAGCGGGAGTGGGGCGCCACGAATTCATCATCGAAGCCGCGCAGCAGCGCCTCGTGCTCGTCGAGGCGGTGGTGGCGATAGACCCCGGAGAGCTTCTCGCCGTGGGTCTGCTTTTCCATGCCGTACAAGGCTTTCAGCGCCGCCTGCACCGCCCAGCAGAGGAAGAGGGTGGAGGTGACATGCTGATGGGACCACTCGATGATCTCGACGATGCGGGGCCAATAGACCACCTCCTCGAACTCCACCAGCCCGAGCGGCGCCCCCGTGATGATCATGCCGTCGTAGTTGTTGCCTCTCACCTGCTCGAAGTCGTGATAGAAGTTCTCCAGGTGCGCCTGGGGCGTGTTTTTCGACTCCCGATCGTCGATGCGCAACAGATCCACGTCCACCTGCAAGGGCGAGTTGGAGAGCATCCGCATCAGCTGGATCTCGGTTTCTATCTTCTTGGGCATCAGATTGAGGATGAGCACCCGCAGCGGGCGGATGTTCTGGGTGACGGCCCGGGATTCCGTCATCACGAAGATGTTCTCCTGCCCCAGCACTTCGGCGGCGGGCAACTGGTCCGGGATCTTGATCGGCATGCTGACTCCCTGTACTGCATCGGTAAATATGTCTGGACATCTAGAAGCCTATAATAAAGCGCTCCCGCTGTCATCAGATACCTTTTGTATTCACCCCGCCCTTTGACTAGCATACGGCTCAGTGTGTCCCTCGTGCCCAACCCCATGACAGGAATCAAGATCTCCGTAGAACGGCTGCAAGTCGGCAATTATGTCTCCCTGCCTTTGGGATGGCGTGAGCACCCGTTTCTGTTCTCCAGCTTCAAGCTCAAGAGCGAGGAGGAGATCGAGCTCATTCGTCGCCTTGGCCTCAAGCTGGTGACCATCATTCCCGACAAGAGCGACACGCCGCCCAAGCCCCTCGGCCAGACCCAGCCCCAGGCAGATGAGGTTGAGGGGGAGGGTCTCGTCGCCCGCCAGGAGGAGATGCAGCAGGAGAAACTGCGGCGCATCGAGCAGTTGCAGCGCTATCGCCGCGACCTGCAGCAGTGCGAGAAACAGTTCCGCCAATCCCTGGCCCAGGTGCGCAACCTGATGGGCAAGATCCAGTCCCGCCCCCTCAACGCCATCAGCGAGGCCCAGGAGCTGATCAACGCCATGACGGAGCAGCTCCTCTCGGTGGACGAGATGGTGCTGCACCTGGTCTCCGACAGCGATGATGGCAACAGCCTGCAGTTTCACTCCCTCAACGTCAGCGTGCTCAGCATGCTGCTCGCCCGGGAGTGCAAGTTGCCGGCCGAGGCGATCCGCCAGGTCGGCATGGGGGCCCTGTTCCACGACATCGGCAAGCTGAGGATCCCGAGCCAGATCCTGCGCAAAACGGAGCCGCTGACCAAGCCGGAGCAGAACCTGATGGCCCAGCATCCCCGCTACGGCCTGGAACTGCTGGGGCTCGTCAGTGATTTTCCGGAAGCAGCCAAGCAGATAGTGCAGAACCACCACGAGTACCTGGACGGCACCGGCCCCCAGGGGCTCAAGGGCGATCAGCTCGATCCCCTCACCCAGATCGTCTCCCTCATCAACGAGTACGACAACCTCTGCCACCTGGAGGCCAAGGTGCCCTACGCGGCCCTCGGCAGCCTCTACAAGCAGCGCAAGTCCCAGTTCAACGCCGATCACCTCGGCATGCTGATCCGGCTGATGGGGGTCTATCCCCCGGGCAGCGTGGTGCAGCTCTCCAACGGCCAGGTGGGGCTGGTGATGTCGGTCAACGCCTCCCGCCTGCTCTACCCCGCCGTGCTGGTATACGACCCCCGCATTCCGCGCCAGGAGGCGGCCATCATCGACCTCGACGCGGCCGGGCTGACCATCGCCAAAGTGATCCAGCCCAAACGCCTGCCCCCGGCGGTGTTCGAATACCTCAACCCCCGCACCCGGATCAGCTACTACTTCGAACACGGCAAGCCCTGAGAGGGCTGGCCCCACCCAAGGAGTCCCCATGCGCATCGAGATCATCAGCACAGGCGACGAGATAGTGACCGGCCTGGTGGTGGACACCAATGCCGCCTGGCTCAGCGCCCTCTTGCTGGAGCAGGGCTGGCAGGTGCGCCGCCGCGCCACCGTGGGGGACAACCTCGCGGATCTGACAGCCGTGCTGCAGGAGAGCGCCAACCGCGCCGAGGTGGTACTGGTGTGCGGGGGGCTCGGCCCCACGGCGGACGACCTCACCGCCCAGGCCGCGGCCGAAGCGTTTGACCAGCCCCTGACCCTGTTCCCGGACTGGCTCGCCACCATGGCCGAACGCTATGCCAGCCGGGGCCGCACCATGGCCCGGAGCAACACCAAGCAGGCCTGGCTGCCCCGGGACTGCGAGATCCTCGACAACCCGGTGGGCACCGCCTGCGGCTTTGTGGTCTGCCACCCGGCCAGCCACGGCCAGAGCCGGCTCTTCTTCACCCCGGGCGTGCCGTTCGAGTTCAAGCAGATGGTGCGCGAACAGATCATGCCCCGCCTCAGGGCGCTGGCCGGGGAAGAGACCGACACCGAGCTGCGCCGTTTCTACACCTTCGGCGTCTCGGAGTCCGCCCTCAGCGACATGCTGGATGCGGCCCCCTGGCCTGCCGGCATCGAGCTGGGCTACCGCTCCTCCATGCCCCTCATCGAGCTCAAGCTCATCGGTCACGGTGCCAGCACCGCCGACATGGACGCCGCCGAGGCGAGGCTGCTTGCGGCCATCGCCCCCTGGCTGGTGGGGCGTGGCAACGAGACGCCTGCCAGCCAGATCCTGGCCCTGCTGGGGGAGCGGTCGCTGCACCTGCAGGAAGGGGAGAGCCGGGGCGCCCTGCTGGCCATGTGTCACGGGCACCCGGCCCTGACCGCCGGTTTCAGCCACACCCTGAGCGACGATCTGACTCAACTGGCGGTGCCCGCCGCCCCCCTGAGCCTCACCATAGGCCGTGCCGGGCCGGACGGCGTGCCGCTGCTGCTCTGCGCCGACGGGCAACTGCACGGCCAGACGCTCAAGGTCAGCCACCCGGATCCCGCGAGCGGTCGCCGGATCCTCGCCTTCGCCGCCCTCGACATGCTGCGCCGCCACCTGCTGGGGCTGCCGGTGCTCGCCGATTACCTCACCCTGACCCGAACGGCCAGATGCCAGAAGGGCGCCCGGGGCTAGAAGTGAGCCAAGCCTGCGCCGCCATGGACCCAGTACCCGGCGAGCGCCAGGGTCAGCAGGCAGAAGGCCCTCTCGTAGCCCCCGCCGCTCTTGAGGGGCAGGCCGGGCAGGCGAAAGCGCCGACGCCAGGGCCAGAGCAGGGGAATGCCCATGGGGGTGAGCCAGTCCCCCAGCAGATGGCTGAGATAGCCCACGATGAGGGCATCCTTCACCGCCCCCGACAGCAACCAGGGGGCTTCCACCTGGGCCAGCCCCCAGACCCCCATCCCCACCGCCAGCAGGCTGTGGGTGAAACCGCGATGGCCGAACAGCCGGGAGAGCGGTCCCGAGATCCAGGGCAGTTGCCGCCCGAGCAGGGAGCGGGGGTGATCGAGATCCGGCAGCAGGGCGCTCGCCAGGGCCATGGGGACGATGTGCCACAGGCTGGCATCGGCCAGGGCCGGAGTCAGTTCGACCTTGTGGGCAAGCAGGACGCAAGTGACGGAAAACAGCAGGTGGCCTTGGGCGGTCATGGGGCTCGTTCGATTGGACAGAAAAAGGGGCTGATCGGTGGCGACCAGGGTCCTCGCCCTGGGGCGGCGGCAGATTAAAATCCTTCTCTTCCTTCCTGGCAAGGTGATTTGCATCGCCAACTTCAACGTGGTTGACACTCTGGATAGAGAAAGCATAAAAAGTCAGCATATTGCGCTAAAAAACTGCAATGGAGCCCATGGCATGGCCGGCTCCGCCCCTCTCCCGTCAGCCGATATTTCCTCAACCCGGCTCACCCATTTGCATTCAGATCGTTGACCCGGAAGGAAAAATACCCGAATACTGCGCGTTGGATCCGCCCCGGCGGCATTGGATGCCGGCAAGGAGAGGCCCCGGCATGGGGCAAACCGGACAGGGACAACGAAGGAGGGCCCGGTGTTAAGCAAAGCGTGGTTTCAGCTCTCGGCCGACATGAGCTATGTCTGCCTGCGCATCACCCCGGGCCTCACCGAGCCCATCCAGGAAAGCGACGTCCTGGCCCTGCTGCGACTCTCCAACTGTCGGCGCTACGAACCCCTCGGCGAGGGGATCCGCGAAGCCGTCACCCTGCTCAACGCCCTCATCGCAGAGCCGGATGCCCCCGCGCATCCACCAGTCCCCATTGCCCGGCGCCAGGATGCCAGGCTGCTCATCCAGGTGGACAAGGACCAGATGAGCGCCAGGGCGCAGATCACCGCAGACTGGGGCGGCCAGCCCCTGACCCTGGCCCGGTTGCAGGAGGCCCTGGCGGCCAGCACGGTCAAGCAGGGGGTGAGTGAGCGACTGCTTGCCGCCGCCATCCAGGCGGCGGGTGAGGCGGCCCCCGGTGCCCAGCTCAATCCCGTCATCGCCCTCGGCAAGGCCGCCAGGCACGGCCTGGATACCCGCCTGGAGCGGCTGGTGGAGACCGCAGCCGAGCGGATCCTCAAACCCCAGGAGCGGGATCACGGCAAGGTGGACATGCGCGACCTCGGCACCCTGCTCACCGTCAAGGCGGGGGCGTTGCTGATGCGCAGGCACCCCGCCACCCAGGGCATCGACGGCTTCACCGTGACGGGCCAGACCCTGACCGCCCGCCACGGCAAGGAGAGCGCCATGACGCCGGGTGACGGCACCTGCCTCTCCCCCGAGGATCCGGACCTGCTGCTGGCGACACGCCCGGGGCTCCCCTGTCAGGAGCGTGCCGGGATGCGGGTCGACGAGGTGCTCAACGTCAAGCAGGTCGACATCCGCCACGGCCACGTCGAGTTCGAGGGATCGCTGCTGGTCACCGGGGACGTCATGCCCGGCATGCGCGTCAAGACCAGCGGGGACGTGGTGATCGGCGGCTTCGTCGAGGGCGGCTACATCGAATCCGGCGGCACCATCACGGTGCGCAACGGCATCATAGGGCGCAAGCTGGCGGACGACGAATACCTCTGCCACCTCAACGCCGGGGGGGAGATCCACGCCAGCTATGCCCAGTACGCCAGGCTGGAGGCCGATGGCGACATCCATATCCTGAGCCAGCTCAGCCACTGCTATTGCCGCAGCGGCCAGGATCTCAAGGTGGGGGACAGCGCCATGCGCAAGGGGCACCTCATCGGCGGCATCAACATCGCCAACCGGCTCATCATGGCCCCGGTGCTCGGAGCCTCGGCGGCCAACCGGACCCGGTTGCAGATCCTCGGTGGCTATTTCAGCCAGAAGGAGCAGGAGCTGGCGCTGCGCCAGCGCAAACAGACCTGCGCCGAGCAGATAGACAAGCTGCAGGATCTCATCCTGCGGCTGCTGCAACTGCCCCGTGACAAGCGCAATCCCGAGACCCTGCAGAAGATCAAGGCGCTGCGCACCCGCCAGTTCGACGAGAGCAAGAGCCTGGACGAGCAGCTCGCCGAGGCGCAGCGGGAGCTGCAGGCGCTCATGGCCAACATGGACATCATCGCCACCCAGCGCCTCTTCCCCGGCGTCGAGGTAGAGATGGCCCATCACCACAACAGGGTCGACATCGAGCACGGCCCCATCCACTTCGCCATCCGGGAAGATCAGCTGCAACTGACCCCCTACCAGGGCCAGCGCTGAGGGGCAACGTGCCCCCGCGTCGGCAGGCGGCGTGATCCCGGCGGCGATTTTCGCTACACTCGGCCTCCCCATGGCCCCATCGGGCGGGCCGGCCAGACTCAGGTAGTGAGAAGATGTACAAGCTGATCGCATTGGATATGGATGGCACCCTGCTGACCCCAGAGGGCCGAATCTCCCCCCGCACCCAGGCCGCCATCGCGGCAGCCCGCGCCAGGGGCGTGACCGTGGTGCTGGCCTCCGGCCGCCCGCTGGAAGGCATGACCTCCGCCCTGACCGAGCTGGGCCTCACCGGCCAGGATGACTACGTCATCTGCTACAACGGCGCCCTGGTGCAGCAGGTATCCGAGCAACGCATCATCCGCAGCCAGTTGCTGACCGGCAGCGATGCCCGTGCCATCGCCCACCTGGCCTGTGAGCTGGGGGTGAACATCCACGGCTTCTCCGTCCGCCAGGGGCTCATCAGCCCCAGGATCAGCCCCTACACCGAGCACGAATCCCGCCTCATCGGTCAACCCATCAACCTGGTGAACTTCGCCACCCTGCCCGACGACGAGCAGATCATGAAGGTGATGATGATTGACCCAGAGCCCCTGCTCTCCCGTGCCATCGCCCAGCTGCCCGTCGAACTCCACGAGCGCTATACCGTGGTGCGCAGCGCCCCCTACTTCCTCGAGTTCATGAACAAGCGCAGCAACAAGGGCACCGGCGTCGCCGCCCTGGCCGAGCACCTGGGGCTGGATGCCTCCCAGGTGATCGCGGTGGGGGATGCGGGCAACGATCACCACATGATCGCCTACGCCGGACTCGGGGTCGCCATGGGCAACGCCACCGACGAGATCAAGGCGCTGGCACAGCACACCACGGGGCGCAACGATGAAGACGGGGTCGCCCAGGTGATCGAACGTTTCATCCTGAACGCCTGAGTCGACAAGGGGCCCTGTGGGCCCCTTCTGCTATCCGGCCGCCCGGCCAGATGTTTAATATATCCACCATGAAATTTCTCACCGCACCAGGCCCCCCCCCTCAAGTCCCTTTAAATGGGACTCGCAGCCGTATCTCGACATCAATGGTTAACATAATTGCATCATTTTGTTTGACATATTGAACGGCCTTGGCAGACTGGAGACAGGATCCAGGCTGTCGTTGCCAAGGCTGACCGACGATTCTGGCACGCTGGCGCGACCCTGATCCCACGACCATGCCTTGAGGCATGCCCTTGCGAGCCGAGGCGGCAAGGGCCTTCCCAAGGCGCAGGATGAGACCGCCAAGGATAGCCAAGGTGACCTATGCCCAACCTCAGTGCCCATAACAAACCCGTCGTGCTGATGACCATGGGGGCCCAGACCCGCAGTGGCCACGCCTACCAGGTCATGACCCACAAATACATCAAGCCTCTGGTGGAGATCAGCGGCTGCGTGCCGCTGCTGGTGCCCACCTGCTGTGGCACCGAGGATCTGGAGCAGTATCTGGACCTCGCCGACGGGGTCTATCTGAGCGGTGCCGGATCCAACATCGATCCTTCCCTCTATGGCCAGGAGAACCTCACCCCGGAGAAGCCCCAGGACAGGGACAGGGATCTGTTCGATATTCCCCTGGTGCGCGCCGCCCTCGACCGTGGCCTGCCGCTCCTCGGGATCTGCCGAGGCATGCAGGAGATCAACGTGGCCCTGGGGGGCGACATTCACCAGAAGGTCTATTGCGAGCCGGGTTATGACGATCATCGGGAGGACGCGGATGACCCGGTGGATGAGCAGTATGGCGAGAGCCATCAGGTCGAGCTGGTGCCCGGTACCTGGCTGGCCGAGCTGATGGGGCAGCCGTCGATTCCGGTCAACTCCCTCCATGGGCAGGGGATCAAGACGCTGGCCAAGGGGCTGGCCCCCCTGGCCCATGCCGAAGACGGGCTGATCGAGGCGATCCACGCTCCCGCCCTCTCCCCCTTCCTGCTGGCGGTGCAGTGGCACCCGGAGTGGAAGGCCAGCGAGAACCCCCACTCCATCAAGCTCTTCACCGCCTTTGGCGACGCCTGCCGCCGGTTCAGGCAGCAGGTCGGCTAGTCGCCGACCCCTTGCCCTTGAGCCTGGGCAGGGCCCCGTGCATCGGGGGCTGCCCAGAGGCATACGGCGTGACGGGCCTGTGACCCCCCACGCCATCAAACTGTTCACTGCCTTCGGCGACGCCTCCTGCCCGTTCAGGCAGCAGACGGGCTAGTCGCCGAATCCCTTGCCCTTGAGCTTGGGCAGGGCTCCGCGATCAGGGCGCAGGGTTCGGCAGACATCCAGCCCCTTGAGGCCCCGCTGGATATGGTCCGGGGCCTGCCCGAGCACCATGCCGTTGCCGCGATAGAGACGGGCATCCTCCAGCTCGAACAGCTCGCCGCCGATGAGCAGTTGCTCCCGGCCATTCACCACCTTGCCCCGTTTCAGGGGCAGGGTCATGTCCACCTGGATCTCGCCGGTGGCACACCCTTCGCGCCAGCGCGCCTCGTCGGAAAACGGGGAGATGGCGATCTCCCGCCAGGATCCGTCCCTGAACTCCATCCGGTAACGGTCTTGCACCAGATCGCATCCCGCCAGCACCATGGGGATCGCCAGCCAGATGACACCCTTCATTCCCTTCACGCCCTTGCTCCCTTGTTGTTATTGCCAGATATAGATCACGGAATCAGTCCCTCACCCCCAGCTCAGAGCAGCAGGGTGGCCAGATCCTGCAACTGCCCCAGCTCCACATCCGGCAGCAGCGACAGCGACTGCCAGGACTGACCGCTCTCGTTGAGCCAGGCGGCCCGAAAGCCGTGCAGCCTGGCCCCCAGCACGTCGGTCACCGGGTGATCCCCCACATGAAGGATGCGGCCGGGGGCCAGCCCCAGGGCCTCTTGCACCTGCACGAACATGTCGGGCGCCGGTTTCATTCTGGCTCCCGCTCCCGCCTTGCAGACCAGGGTGAAGTAGCCAGCCAGACCCGCCTGCTCCAGATCCAGGTTGCCGTTGGTGATCACCGCCAGCGGGTAGCGCGCCGCCAGACGAGCCAGCAGGGCGTGAGTCGCCTCGCTCACCTCTATCTTCGAGCGTTCGGCCATGAAGCCGGTGAACACCGCCCGAGCCTGCTGCTCCGCCAGCCCGGGCTCCATGCCCCCCTGCACCAGGGCCTCGCGAATGCCCCGCTGGCGCGCCAGGCTGACGTCGTGGCTCAGCGCCGGGTGGTCCAGCAGCAACTGGCGCTTGAGCGCGAGCCAACGCGGCTTGTCCAGCATGGCGGTAGCCAGGTATTCGCTGCGCAGGTGGTCCAGCATCCACTGTTCCGCCCGCACGATGGCGGGGCCGTTGTCATAGAGGGTGTCGTCCAGATCGAACGAGATGGCGGCCACCGGCTGCCAGCGACGGTAAAACTGCATGGCTGTTCCTCTTTACTCCTCATCCTCTGGCGTTGCGAGCTCCCGCCTGACCCGGGCGACGTGGAGATTGTCATCCCCGCAGATCGCACACCACATCACTCATCCTCCGGCGTTTCCGGATCCCGCTTCGCCCGCGGGTGGGCACTGTCATATACCTTTGCCAGATGCTGGAAGTCGAGGTGGGTATAGATCTGGGTGGTGGAGAGATCCGCATGCCCCAGCAGCTCCTGCACCGCCCGCAGATCGCCGGAGGATTCCAGCATGTGGGTGGCGAAGCTGTGGCGCAGCTTGTGGGGGTGCACGTGGGCATTGAGCGCCTGCTTGTTGCCCCAGCCGTCGAGCCGCTCCTGTACCGAGCGGGCCGAGAGCCGCTGCCTGCGCTTGGAGACGAACAATGCCTCCCCCTCGTCACCGGCCAGCAGGGGGCGTACCTTGAGCCACTTGTGCAACCACTCCACCGCCATCCGCCCGATGGGCAGCACCCGCTCCCGCGAGCCCTTGCCGATCACCCTGAGCTGGCGCTCGTCGAGCTTCACGTCCGCGAGGTTGAGCCCCACCAGCTCGGCAAGGCGCAGGCCGGAGGAGTACATCAGCTCCATGATGGCGCGATCCCGCACCGCCAGCGGATCCTGCTCGTCGGTGATGTTGAGCAGCTGGTACATTTCGTCCACGTCCAGATTCTTGGGCAGGGGCCGCCCCTGCTTGGGGGTGACGATGCCCCGCGCCGGGTTGGCGGTGAGCCGCCCCTGGCGCACCTGCCAGTCGCAGAAGCTGCGCAGGGCCGACACCTTGGTGGCAAGGGAACGGGGCGCCAGCCCCCCCTTGTGCATCCGGGTCACCAGGCTGCGCACCTGGCTCGCCTCGAGCCGGGCCCAGTCGTCGACCCCGAGCTTCACCAGCTCGGCGGTCATGGCTTCCAGGTGGGCCTGATAGTTGCTGCGGGTATGGGGGCTGAGCTGGCGCTCGACCCTCAGGTATTCGATAAAGGCGTCCAGCTCCCCCGCCAGTGCGACCGGCAGGGGGTCGGCAGCAGGGGGCGTCCTGGCAGGGGATCGGGTCGTTGCCTTAGCCACGGGCCAGCTCGGGCAGACGCAGTTGCAGCAGACGCCCCAGCTGACCCAGCAGCAGGGTGTCGTTGTGGGGGGTGAAGTGGCTGGGATCCGAGCTCGCGAAGGCCAGCACGCCTAGCTCCCCGAGCCGCATCAGGGCCACCGAGTTGACCAGCACATCATTGCCAAACAGCGCCTGCTTCTCGCTCTGGTTGAGGCGACCGAAATAGTAGTCCGTGCCGGGCAGGCGCTGGCCCAGCAGTTGTTCGAGCTGTTTGCCCTGCGCCAGGAAACGCTGCTCGGGGCCGCTCAGCTGGAAATGCCTGGGATTGAGCCAGAGCCGCAGGCCGGTGAGTCGCAGCCGCTGGACGAAGGCCTTGCCCATCACGGCGCTCAGCTCGAACAGGGTCTGGCAACCGTAGATCTCCCCGTAGAGATCCGCGTAAACCCGAAAGATCCGCTCGTTCTCGCTGGCGACCCCCATCAGTTCGGTGATCTCCTGCTCCAGCTGCTCGATGCGCTCCCGCTGTCTGTCCAGCTGGCGCTCCACCAGGGAGATGGTGCCCTTTTGCCCATGGGGAATGCGGATCTTGTCCAGCATGGCCCCGTGACGCAGGAAAAACTCGGGATAACGGGCCAGGTACTCCAGCACTGTGGCTTCATCCACCAGTGATTCCTGCCGTTTGAGTTCGCTCATAACTTGGTTGATCCATCCGAAAAAGGGGCCAAGGGCCCCGATATGATCCGTTGATGGAGCGGGATCACCCGCTCCTTGTCTACAACTCTATCTGGCCGTCAAAGACGTGCTCGGCCGGCCCCGTCATGTAGACGGGCTGACCCGGTCCCTTCCAGGCGATGGTCAGCTTGCCACCCGGCAGGGTGACGGTGACCCGCTCCTTGAGCTTGCCCTGGCTGATGCCTATCACCACGGCCGCACAGGCCCCGGTCCCGCAGGCCAGGGTCTCGCCCACCCCGCGCTCGAAGACCCGCAGCTTGATCTCGCTGGCGTTGACCATCTCCATGAAGCCGACGTTGACCCGCTCGGGGAAGCGCTCGTGGCGCTCCATGATGGGTCCCAGGGTCTCCACCGGCGCATCGGCCACCGAGGGCACCTCGATGACGCAGTGAGGGTTGCCCATGGAGACGGCACCGCACATCACGGTGTGATCCTGGGCCCGCAGCAGATACGTCTTCTCCGCCTTCTGGGCACGGAACGGGATCTTGCCCGGCTCGAACTGGGGCACCCCCATGTTGACCGTGACCTGGTTCTCCCCTTCCAGCTGCAGGGTGATGCGGCCCCGGGCGGTGCTGACCGCGATGCGATCCCGGTTGACCAGCCCCTTGAGACGCACGAAACGGGCGAAGCAACGGGCCCCGTTGCCGCACTGTTCCACCTCGCTGCCGTCGGCATTGAAGATGCGGTAGTGGAAGTCGAGCTCGGGGTCATAGGGCGGCTCCACCAGCAACAGCTGGTCGAAGCCGATACCGAAGTGACGATCCGCCAGCTTCTTGATGATGTCGTTGCTGAAGAACACCTTCTGGGTGACGCCATCCACCACCATGAAGTCGTTACCGAGGCCGTGCATTTTGGAAAACTCAATCAACATCGCGCGTTCCTGTCTCACCGTTAATCACGCTCTCACATGGAGGAACGCTGAAAATCCATCCATCACGGCAGCAGGTGCTCGCCACGCCAGAGATCCGCCAACTGCTCCCGCTCACGGATGAGGTGCGCCTGGTCACCGTCCACCAGCACCTCGGCCGCACGGGGTCGGGTGTTGTAGTTGGAGGACATGGTAAAGCCGTAGGCGCCAGCGGAACGCACCGCCAGCAGGGAGCCCTCGGCAATCGCCAGGGTACGCTCCTTGCCGAGGAAGTCACCGGTCTCGCACACCGGGCCCACCACGTCATAGAGTGCCTTCTCGTGGGTCGCGCGGCTGTCCACCTCGATGATGTTCATCCAGGCGCCGTAAAGGGAGGGGCGCAGCAGATCGTTCATGCCGGCGTCGATCAGGGCGAAGTTGCGGGTCTCGCCGGGTTTGAGGAACTCGACCCGGGTAAGCAGCACACCGGCGTTGGCGACGATGGCGCGGCCCGGTTCGAACAAGAGGGTCAGATCCCGGCCCGCCAGCTTCTGCTTGAGCGCCTCGGCATACTCGGTGGGGTGCGGCGGCTGCTCGGCGCCGTAGTTGACCCCCAGGCCGCCGCCCACGTCCAGGTGATGGATGTGGATGCCTTCCGCCGCCAGCTCGTCGATGAGCTTGAGCAGCTTGTCAGCCGCCTCCATAAAGGGATTCAATTCAGTGAGTTGCGAGCCGATGTGGCAATCCACCCCCTTGATCTCGATATGGGCCATGGCCGCTGCCTTGCGGTAGATGGCGGGCGCCTGTTCGATGGGGATGCCGAACTTGTTCTGCTTGAGGCCGGTGGAGATATAGGGGTGCGTGCCTGCGTCGATGTCCGGGTTGACCCGCACCGAGACCCGCGCCTTCTTGCCCATGCTGCCTGCGACCCGGTTCAGGCGCTCCAGCTCGGCTTCGGACTCCAGGTTGAAGCAGAGGATCTCTTTTTCCAGCGCAAGGCGCATCTCGGCTTCACTCTTGGCGACGCCGGAGAAGACCACCTTGGCCGGATCACCGCCCGCCGCCAGCACCCGGGACAGCTCGCCGCCGGAGACGATGTCAAAGCCCGAACCAAGGCGTGCCAGCAGATTGAGCAGGGCCAGGTTGGAGTTGGCCTTGACCGCGTAGCAGATCAGGTGGGGAATGTCGCCCGCCGCCTGGTCGAAGGCATGCCAGTGGCGTTCCAGGGTGGCGCGGGAGTAGACATAGAGCGGAGTGCCGTACTGGTCGGCAAGCTGTTGCAGGGGAAGCTGTTCGGCCTGAAGCTGACCGTCTGCGTCGTAGTTAAAGTGATCCAAGGGGGCGGTTCCTTCCTAGATTATTGCGGCGCGGCCTCTGAGGCCGGTGTAGCGGTCGCAGGCGAGGCGGCTTGCGGTGTACTCTCTGTCTTGGGCTGTGTCTGCTCTGCAGGTGCGGGCTGTTCGGCCGGTGGCATGTAGAGCGGCCCCGTCAGGCCACAGGCGGCCAACCCGAGCGACAGCGACGCGGCAAACAGGCACTTGGTGAACTGGGTAATCATAATGGTTCGCTGCGAAAAAATTTTTGGCCCTCTATAATCGCACTCACATTGTTAAAAGCAACAGGATAAACCGATGAAGGATCACGAGTATCACGCCCTGACCGACGCCTTTTTCCAGTATGTGGAAGACACCATCGACGAGGGGTATCCGGATATCGACTGCGAACGCGCAGGCGGGGTGCTGACCTTGAGCTTCGAGAACAAGACCAAGGTCATCATCAACAAGCAGGAGCCCCTGCACCAGATCTGGGTCGCTACCCGGGAGAACGGCTTCCACTTCGAGCTGCGCGGTGACAGCTGGATCGACAACCGCTTCGGCGACGAGCTCAAGGCCCTGCTGACCCGGGCCTGCACCACCCAGGCCGGCGAGCCCGTGGTCTTCTCATGACGGATCTGCATCCCGAAGGTGCCCGCCATGCGGTGATCTGGCTGCACGGGCTGGGGGACTCCGGCGCCGGCCTCGCCCCCCTGGTGGAGGCGCTGGACCTGCCCGCCGACCTGCCCGTCCGCCATCTGCTGCCGGATGCGCCCGAGCGCCCCATCACCATCAACATGGGCTACCGGATGCGCGGCTGGTACGACATCAAGAGCTTCGAGGATCCGGCGGATCGCGCCGTGGAGTCCCATGTCAGGGAGTCAGCGGCCCGTATCGCCGCGCTGATTGAACAGTTGGTGGCCGAGGGTTTCGCCCCCGAGCGCATCGTGCTGGCCGGCTTCTCCCAGGGGGGCGTCATCGCCTCCTTCACCGCCCTGCGCCATCCGGTGCCACTGGCAGGCCTGCTCTGCATGTCCACCTACCTGGCGGTACCCGATGCCCTGCCCGGCGAGATGAGCGAGGCGGCCCGCGCCCTGCCCATCTGCTACATGCACGGCATCTATGACGACGTGGTGAACCTCTCCATGGGCTGGGACGCCAAGAACCGGCTGGAAGCGGCGGGACTCAGCCCCGAGTGGCACGAATACCCCATGCGCCACGAGATCTGCCGCCCCCAGCTGGGCGACATTCGCAGCTGGTTGCTGGCCCGCCTCGGCGCCTGATTGTCGGATAACGGGTAAGACAACGGCCTGCATCAGCAGGCCGTTTGCTTTCATCCCTGACGGCGATGCTCGACGGCATCCCCCACTGGCCGCTGCCCCCTCCACACCAGATTCCCGTACCACGGATAGGACAACGGCCTGCATCATGCAGGCCGTTTGCCATCTTGCCGGTGCGGTTATCAGCACATCATCCTACTTCCCGCGCCGCTCCTGGGGTGTCCCGCTGCGGGCTCTGGCTGCGGTAGGGGATCACATCGAGTTTGTCACCCACCTGCACGATTTCGTAGTACTGGGGCAGGTTGAAGTTGCTGAACTGACCCGCATTGCTGAATCGCTCGTGACCCGAGGTGTAGAACCGATTCACCCCCTGTACCAGTTCGTCCTTGTTGCCGGCGAAGTGCTGGTAGATCTCCACCCGGTTCGCCTCGTCCAGGATATAGATGTTGGTGCCTGCATCCCGGGTATCGAAGAAGAACTGCACCAGCCCTTCGCTGGCGTAGGCGTCGACGATGCCGGGCAGGTGCTGGCTGTGAGTCTTGTCGAGGCGCAGCGGCAGGTGATCCAGCTTGTTGTGGGAGATGTGGCGGTAGAAGTCGATGGCGTTCTCCAGCTTTTTGACCGACACCCCGCGCCGCTCGAAGAAGATGCCGTACTTTTCCTTGCCGAGCGCCAGCGTCTTGACCAGCTGCTGCTTGTCCCGGGCCAGGCGCAACTCGATGCATTCAGCCACA
Organism: Aeromonas sp. s9; assembly: GCF_040907765.1. NCBI lineage: Bacteria > Pseudomonadati > Pseudomonadota > Gammaproteobacteria > Aeromonadales > Aeromonadaceae > Aeromonas > Aeromonas sp. s9. Next base: position 13,259 of record NZ_JBFOCK010000036.1, on the reverse strand, counting down.
AGCTGCTGGAAGCGGGTGCGCACCAGGGAGCGGAAGTGCTGGCTGTAGCAGAACACCTCGATCATCTCGGGGGCCGCAGCGTCCTGGTGCATCTTGCCGAGGATGGTGGTGAGGGCGTCCACCACGGCTTCCTCCCCCTCGAAGTGCAGGGTGCGAATCTCGCTCCAGGAGTTGCGATAGACGAGATCCACGGATCCCACCAGACACTCCTGGTTGCGACCGAACGAGAAGACATCGGCGGCGTTGGCATCGAACTCGATCACCTGCCCCACCCAGTGGCTGGACGGGTCCGTCTCCAGGTTCAGGAAGATGGAGAGCTGGCGGATCTCGCACGGCCGGCTCAGGGCCAGGTTGGTCGCGCGGGGATACTTGACCGGGAAGGTGCCGGAGAGATCGCGACAGAACTGATGCAGGTTGTCGATGTGCAGATCCGAGCCCTGGTTGAACAGATGCACCCGGGACTGGGGCGTCAGCAGGCCGTTGAAATAGGCCCAGGCCACCAGCTTGCTGATGTAGCCGTTATATTCGAGCGGCGCCCGGCCGATGATGTCGGCGGGTTCGAGGGAATGCTTGTAGAGATACCAGCCGGCGCGATTCAGGCGGCCGTGAGGTACCTGTACCAGGCTGAGATCCGGCTCGCCGAGATCCGGCGCAATCTTGAGGTTGATGCGCTGCACCTTGCCCGGCAGGCTCTCGAATGCGGCATAGAGCTTGCGCGACAGGATGCCGATGTCTTCCGGGTTGATGGACTCGCTGATGTTGTTGCGCCGGGCGAACTGGATGAGGTTGCGGTAGCTCTGCATCAGAGCCTCCAGCAACTCGGCGTAGGCCACCTTGACGTCCTCGACCTTCCACTCCTGGCGGTGATCAAGGTGGTAAAGGCGCTCCGGACTCCAGCCCCAGTAGGCTACCAGCTGGGCCATCTGCTCCCGGCGCCAGTCCGGGGAGTGATCTTCCTTGGGATGGCTCAGCCCGTCGCACACCTTCAGATAGAAACAGCGACGCACCAGATCGAGGCGCTGCATGTCGCCGATGGACTTGAGGTAGTTGGTCACCTTGTCCAGCATCAGGCAGTAGTTGTCGAGGCGGTAGTGCATCCCCTCGTTGTGCTGGAACCAGTCGCGACTGGTCACCGACAGCAGCCGGGTGTTGGGATACTCGTGGGAGTAGGCCTCCATCAGCACCGACTTGAGCACCGCCTTGTAGGGGGAGTCGATTCCCTTGTAGAGCTGCCACAGGGCGGAGCCGAAATACTCCTCGGCAGGTATGCGATCAAAACCCCCCAGATCGAGCCAGTCATCCTGGCTCAACTTGCCGTGGGCAAACAGGCCGTTGACGTAGTCGTCGTAGTGATCGTCATATTCGGCAGGCACCAGATACCAGAGCAGCCGCTTGCCGGCGATGTGCATGGCGCTGCGGTAGAACTCGTCGAGCAGCAGCAGGTGCTGGGCGCTGCCGCAGCTCTCCCCCTGCATCTGGGCATCGTTGCGCTGACGGAACTTGTCTTCGGGGATCAGGAAGAAGTTGAGATCGACCCCCCGCTGCTCCGCCCACATGGAGAGGTGCTGGCACTTCTGTTCCAGCAGGGCGAGGCGCTCGCTCGACAGACCGGCCACGTGGCAGACCCAGATGTCGAGATCCGAGTGGCAGCACTGACCGATGGAGGAGGTGCTCCCCATGGAGTAGAGGCCCTGGATGGACTTGTCGTGGGTACTGAGACCGCCCTGGCAGTTGGCGTTCTGGCAGAGATCCTGGATGAAGGCCTGCTGGGCCTCGTTGGCGACAAAACTCCAGATACCATGAGGCACATCCCCTGCCACATAACCGGGCAACAGGGGGTGATTGAAGTGCAGCATGACAGGCAGCAAGTGGAAAACCTGCTGCCCGTAGCGACTCATGAGATCCAGCGCTCGTTGCGTCTTGAGACGATTGAGTTCGTCGTAGCGCGCCACCAGCGTGTCGAGTTTAACCAGCAATGCCCTACCTATGGGGAAGAGAAATGACGCACCAAAACGGGGAGACGTCAAAAAAGTGTGATCATGTTAACAATGCAAACAGCAGTGGTAAACAAGCCCGCACACAATCACCGGATTATTTCTGACCCCGTTCGTAACGGTATCAGAGGAAAGCAATAAAGCCGCATATTTTCAATAACTTAAAATCAATTGCTGGCTGAATGAAAATAATTTTCCGCCCCCGTTTTTGAGCTTGGCCCCGCTTTTGCGGGCTGCGCCATGAAAGCCCCTGCAAAGGGTGGTAAGATCGTTTTCCTCTCAAAAGATGAAACAACTGATTGATATGGCAGCCCGAACCCTGAAAATTGCCACTCGAAAGAGCCCACTGGCCCTGTGGCAGGCCAATTTTGTGAAAGATCGGCTGGAGGCACTCCATCCGGATCTGCAGGTCGAACTGGTGCCCATGAGCACCCAGGGTGACAAGATCCTCGACACCCCCCTCGCCAAGGTCGGCGGCAAGGGGTTGTTCGTCAAGGAGCTGGAGACTGCCATGCTGGAAGGGCGTGCCGACATCGCTGTCCACTCCATGAAAGACGTACCGGTGGAGTTCCCCGATGGACTCGGCCTGCACACCATCTGTGAGCGCGAAGACCCGCGTGATGCCTTTGTTTCCAACCATTTCAACCAGATAGACGAGCTGCCTCAAGGGGCCGTGGTCGGCACCTCCAGCCTGCGCCGTCAGTGCCAGCTGCGCGCTGCCCGCCCTGATCTCGTGATCCGCGACCTGCGCGGCAACGTCAACACCCGCCTCGCCAAGCTGGATGCCGGTGAATATGACGCCATCATCCTGGCCGCCGCCGGCCTGAAACGACTGGAGATGGCCCATCGCATCGCCGCCTTCATCGAGCCCGAGCAGAGCCTGCCCGCCAACGGCCAGGGGGCGGTCGGCATCGAATGCCGCCTCGACGATCACGAGCTGCACGCCCTGCTGGCGCCGCTCGAACACCCCGAGACCCGCATCCGGGTGCTGACCGAGCGCGCCATGAACCGTGCCCTGCAAGGGGGCTGTCAGGTGCCTATCGGGGCCTATGCCCTGGTACAGGGAGAAGAGGTATGGCTGCGTGGCCTGGTGGGCAGCCCGGACGGTGCCCGCGTCATTCGCGACGAGATCCGCGGCCCCCTGGCAGAGGGCGAGGCTCTGGGCCACACCCTGGCCCAGCGCCTGCTGGCCGCCGGCGCCGACGTCATCCTGGCCGAGGTCTACCGGGCATGAGTACAGCACAGCCAGGTTCGCGGTCATCTGCCCGGAGCGCCCCCTGATGGTCCCCTTGGTGGTGCGCCCGGCCGCCCAGGCCAACCAGCTGGTGCAGATGCTGCACCAGTTGGGTCATGCACCGCTCTGCTGTCCGTTGCTGGAAACCCGGCCGGGATGCGACCTCCCTCACCTGGGTGACATGCTGCAAGAGGCGGACCTCGTTATCGCCGTCAGCATGCATGCCATTCATTTTGCACATCATTTTCTGTTGCAAACTGGTCAGACCTGGCCACATATTGATTACTTTGCAGTCGGCCAGGCGAGTGCGGATGCCTTCGCCGAGGCGGACATCCAGGCCCTGTGCCCGGCCGATCCCCGCAGTGAAGGGCTGCTGGCCCTGCCGGCACTGCAAGGGGTGAGTGGCCGCCGGGTGCTGATCCTGCGCGGCAATGACGGGCGGGATCTCATCGCCCGGACGCTGGCCTCACGGGGCGCACTGGTGCACTATTGTGCCACCTACGAGCGCCACTACCCCGATCTTGACGGGGACGCATTGACCCGCCACTGGCAGGCAGCCGGGCTCGACAGCCTGCTCATCACCAGTGGCGAACTGTTGCAGCGGTTGCTGGCCCTGGTGCCCGGCCCGCAGCACCCCTGGCTTTATGACCGCCTGCTGGTGGTGCCCAGTCCCCGGGTGGCCGAGATGGCAGAAGGGGCTGGTTTTACCCGTATCGTGATTGCCCAAGGTGCATCCAACCAGGCTCTGGTGGCCGCCCTGGAACTGAGGAAGATGGAATGACTGAACAGCAAGAAGTCCAGCCGAGTGCCGCGGCCACCGTGGCCGACAACAACAAGCCCGCGCCCGGAACGACAGGGAGCAAGAAGGGCAGCTCTGGCACCGTGCTTGGCGGCATCGCCATCCTGCTGGCCCTGGGGCTGGCCGGTGGTCTCTATGTGCACGGACACCAGAACGCCGTTGTCCAGCAGGCCGAACTGGTAGCCCTCAAGCAGCAACTGGCCGACGCCATGACCAGGATTGATCAGGGCAGCAGCAAGGATGCCGAACAGATCGGTGCCCTCGGCAAGAGCCAGCAGCAGTTGCAGGAGGCGCTGGACGCCTTGCAGACCAAGGTGCTGGATCTGGACGACAAGCGCCCCAATGACTGGATGCTGGCCGAATCCGAATACCTGGTGCGCATGGCGGGCCGCAAGCTGTGGCTCGAACACGACATCGTCTCCGCCATCACATTGCTCGGCAACGCCGACGAGCGCATCAAGGCGCTCAACGACCCCAGCCTGATGCCCATTCGCAAGGCGCTGGCGGAAGACATCGCCAAGCTCAAGGGGATGCCGCGAGTCGATCGCGAGGGGTTGACCCTGAAGCTGGCCGCCCTCTCGGACCAGATCGAGCTGCTGCCCCTCTCCACTGTCAGCATGCCGGAAGCCAAGAGCGAGCCCGACCAGACCGTCAGCACCAACCCGGACGAGTGGCAGAGCAACCTCAAGAAGAACTGGGTCAAGTTCACCGAAAACTTCATCACCATCCGTCGCCGGGATGGCGCCGTGGAAGCCCTGCTCTCCCCGCAGCAGGAGATCTTCCTGCGGGAGAACCTCAAGACCAAGCTGCTGCAGGCCCAGCTCGCCGTCTATCGTGAACAGCAGTCCCTCTATATCGACAGCCTGGAGAAGGCCAAGCGCTGGCTGACCCAGTATTTCGATGCCGACAACAGCGCCACCCAGTACATGCAGTCCGAGCTCGACAAGCTCAAAGGCGAGCAGATCCAGTTTGACTACCCGGATCAGTTCAAGACCCAGACCATGCTGGAACAGGTGCTGACCGAACGCCTGCAACGCATCCTGGCCGGCAACTGAGGAGGAGACCATGATTCGTCTGATCGTCATAGTCGCCGTGATGGTGGCGGGCCTCATCTTCGGTCCCGAAGCCTCCGGCAACAAGGGTTATGTGCTCATCTCGCTGGGCAACTACACGGTGGAATCCTCGGTCACCAGCGCGGTGATCCTGGCGGTGCTGTTCTACGGCGCCCTGCTCATCGTGGAATGGGTGCTGGCCCGCCTGTTCGGCCTGCGCCGCAAGACCCAGGGCTGGTTCGGCTCCCGCCGCCGCCGCAAGGCCAACCTGCAAACCGTCAATGCCACCCTGGCCATGGCAGAGGGGCACTACAACCAGGCCGAGAAGCTCCTCATCAAGGGCGCCGACAACAGCGACACCCCGCTGCTCAACTACCTGAGCGCCGCCCGGGTGGCCCAGGCCCGGGGCGATGACGTGCGCCGGGATCACTACCTGCAGAAAGCTCAGGAAGAGAACCCCAAGGCAGAGCTGGCACTGACCCTGATCCAGACCCAGTTGCAGATTGAGCAGGGCCAGTACGACAGCGCCCTCGGTCGCCTCGAGTCCATCTATGCCCTCAACCCGCGCCACCCCATGGTGCTGGATCAGCTGCGTCAGGTGTATCTGGCCCGTGAAGACTGGGCGGCCCTCATCGATCTCGCCCCTGCCCTGCGCAAGGTGGGCAAGCTGACCGCCCAGCAGGAAGAGACCCTGCTGCACCAGGCGTGGTGCGGTCGTCTGGAGGCCGCCAGCGGCTCCCTCGACACCCTGCGCACGGTCTGGCAGGGTCTGCCCCGCAAACAGCGCCAGGATCCCGTGCTGCTGGCCAGTTACGGGGATCGCCTGCGCCGATTGGGGGCCGATGCCGAAGCCGCCGATCTCTGGCTGGAGGCCCTGCGCAAGGATCCCTCCCCCGAGCTGTTCGCCCGCCTGCCCAAGCTCAAACTGGACGACTACCAGCCCATGCTGACCCTGCTCAGAAAGATCCAGGATCAGCCTGGCGCCGAAGCCGCGCTGGCCCGGGTCTGCCTGCTGGCCGGTCAGCTGGACGACGCCCAGCGCCTGCTGGAGCAGGAAGTGGCGAAGGCGCCGGATGCCGCCCTCTACCACGCCCTCGGCCAGGTGATGGACAAGCGCCGCCTGACCAACAAGGCCAACGAGTACTACCGCCAGGCATTGCAGCTGGCCGACGTCTGATCGGCGCATCTGCCTGAATATGGTTTGCATCTTCTCCTCCGAATAGATGGAGATCTCGATGGGACAGGGCGTAAACGAACACAACACAATTACTCTGATTTTTAAACTGGCCCTGGTCGAGCAGATTGAAGAAGGCAAGCTCACCTATAAACAGACGCAGACGCGTTATGACACTCAGGGCCGCTCTACCTGAGCTAGGTGACGGACACCTGCTCACGCAAAATAGTGGCAACTAAGAGATGAATGCCGAGTCGATGGTGATCGAGAAAACACTGAAGCAACAACGTGACCACGGAAAGCTTATTCATCATTCGGACCACCAGGTGCAGTATTGTTCGGGGTTGTATCAGTCATTGCATGAACAACACGGGGTCAAATGCTTGATGACAGATACTCATAACTGTCACCAAAATGCACTGAGATCTTGAAAAGAGAGTCACTGCTGCAAAGCCTGCAGAGGCTGGCGCAGGCGGGGAAAAGTGCGAAAGGCAGTGGATACTTATAACCTGGAGCAACCGCATCAGGCATTGAAATACAGAACCCCTGATGTGACGCATCGGGGGTTCTGAGTGCTAAAAGCTAGCTGAAAATGTGTAGACCTATCTCAGGACTAGACACCATAGTCCAGATCGGACGGAGGGGATCAGTGCCCCGCCAGTTTCATCTGCTCGACCAGTACGGAGCCGGTCTTGAGGCTGGAACGCTCATCCTCATCACTACCCACCGCCACGATATGGCTGAACATGTCGGCCAGATTGCCAGCAATGGTGATCTCCTCCACCGGATAGAGGATCTCGCCATTTTCAACCCAGAAACCGGCTGCGCCGCGGGAGTAATCACCATTGACGATGTTGACCCCCTGCCCCATCAGCTCGGTCACCAGCAGGCCGGTACCCATCTCCTTGAGCATGCCCTGGAAGTCCTGGCCGGTATTGGAAACCTGCCAGTTATGGATACCCCCGGCATGGCCCGTGGTGGTCAGGCCCAGTTTGCGGGCGGAGTAGGAGGTGAGCAGCCAGCTCATCAGCTCGCCGTTGCGGATGATGTCCATGTCGCGGGTGCGAACCCCTTCCCCGTCGAACGGGGTGCTGGCATGTCCTCCCGGCAAGTGGGGGAACTCCTGGATGGTGAGCCACTCGGGCAGGATCTGCTTGCCCAGTTTGTCCAGCAGGAAGCTCGACTTGCGATAGAGGTTGCCCCCGCTGATGGCCATCACCAGATGGCCCCACAGACCGGCAGCGGTATCGGGGTGGAACAGCACAGGGGCATGGCGGGTGCTGATCTTGCGAGCCCCCAGGCGGGAAACAGTGCGCTCCACCGCCTCGTCAGCGATGCGCTGGGGGCTCCACAGCCCGTCCAGGGAGCGGCTGGAGGAGTAGCCGTAGTCGCGCTGCATGTCGCCATCCTGCTCGCCGATCAGTACGCAGCTCAGGGAGTTGCGCGATGCAGCATAGCCTTTGACGAAGCCGTGGCTGTTGCCATAAACCTTGACGCCCAGGTGGCTGGAGAAACTGGCTCCGTCAGAGTGCTTGATGCGGGCATCCCGTCCCAGGGCCAGCCGCTCGCACTCGATGGCCAGCGCGATGCCACGCTGGGGATCCAGCTCGATTTGGTGGCACAGTTGCAGGTCCGGGGCATCCCAGGCCAGCAGATCCGCATCCGCAAGACCGGCGCAGTCATCGGGAGAGGTGTGGCGGGCGATCTCCATGGCCGCTTCCACGGCGGCGCGAATGGCCGGCTTGGTCAGATCCGTGGTGGAGGAGGACCCCTTGCAACCATCGCGATAGACGGCGATGCCGAGTGCGCCATCCTTGTTGAATTCGATGCTTTCCAGCTCGCAGCCCCGGGTGTTCACCGAGAGGCCGGTCTGTTTGCTGATGGAGACTTCGGCAAGCCCGGCGCCCAGCCCTTTCGCTATCTCAAGGGCCTCGGCGACCACGGCCTCGAGATGGGATTGATCCTGGCGGATTTGATCTTGCTGGTCCATAACTCACATCTGTATGAAGGGAAGGAAAGGGGCTAAGCATATCAGACCCCTGCGCCCAGCGGGAGAAGCTGGTAACATATCCGCCAAACGTGAATGACAGGAATACAGAGACCGATGAGTCAATATCAAGACGACAACGAGTGGGAAGACTGGGGCCCCAGCAAGAGCCAGCTCAAGCGTGATGCCGAGGCCTTGCAGAAGATGGGGGAAGAGATCGTCTCCCTAAGTCACAGCGAGCTGGAGAAGATCCCCCTGGATGAAGAGCTCGCCGAAGCGGTCGAGCTGGGTCGCAAGCTCAAGCCGAAGAAGGATGAGTCCTTCCGTCGCCATCTCCAGTTCATCGGCCGTCTGATGCGTAGCCGCGATGTGGCCCCCATTGAAGAGGCCCTCTCCATCATCAAGATGCGTCACTCCACCGTGAACGCCCGCCTGCACCGCCTCGAACAGTGGCGCGAGCGGCTGATCACCGAAGGCGACAGCGCCCTTAACGAGCTGATGTCCCAGTTCCACGAGCTGGATCGCCAGAAGCTGCGTCAGCTGATCCGCACCGCCAACAAGGAACGGGAGCTGAACAAGCCGCCGGTAGCCTATCGCGAGATGTACCAGTACCTGCGCGGTGAAATTGAAGATCTGTTGTAAGTGATGACTCACGTCCGCCTCAGGGCCGCGTGCAGTACACAATCAAACGGGGCCGCAATGGCCCCGTTTTTTCATACGCTATCCGCTCAGCTGCCCGCCACGCACTGGGTGTGAGTAGCGGGTTGCAGATAGGGGACCAGCAGGGGGGCCATCCCCTTGAGCACCTGTACAGGCAGCGCCGACGTGAAGCGGAACTTGTCGGACTGGCTGCCGGGTACATAGGCCGTCAGCGTGCCGAAGTGATCATCCCCGATGTAGAAGACGAAAGTCGCAGTCCGGTTGCGAGCCAGTGAACTGGTCACATTGCCGTAGCGACCCACCGTCTCGATCCGGTTGTCCCCGGTCCCCGTCTTGCCCCCCAGGGCCAGGACAGTACCATCCTGCAAGGCGAAGGCCCCGGCGATGCGCCGCGCCGTCCCCCCTTCCACCACCTTGGAGAGTGCATTGCGCAAGGCGTTGGCCACCTCGGCAGGCATCACCCGTGCCCCCTGGGTGTTCGCCGGCTCAAAGACGGTGGCGAAGGGGGTCCCCTTGGCAAAGGAGAGGTGCTCGATGCGCAGGGTCGGCGCACGAATGCCGCCGTTCTGGATGATCCCCATCAGCTCGGCCAACGCAGCAGGACGATCGCCCGAGCTGCCCAGTGCGGTCGCCAGGGACGGAACCAGGTGATCGAACGGGTAGCCCAGGCGAGCCCAGCGCTGATGGATGTCGAGGAAGGCCTCAACCTCCAGCATGGTGCGGATCCGGCTATCCCGGGCACTGCGATGACGGGTCTTGAACAGCCAGCTGTAGACCTCCTGACGCTCGTCACGGCTGGCGGTTACCGCATCGGTAAAGGTGGCCTTGTCAAACTCCTTGAGATAGGCAAGCAACCACAGCTCAAGTGGATGCACCCGTGCGATATAACCTTGATCCGGCAGAGAATATTTGCCAGGGCCGTAATTGGTATAGAGCTGCTCTATGCGCTTCTCGGTCAATTTCTCCCGCGGCAGGCGCTTGGCCAGGAAAGCGGCAAAGTCGGCCTGGGAGGCTTCCGGCATCAGATAGCGATGCACGGCGGCGAGACGCACCGCGCTGGGTTTGAGACCATCGAGGAAGGTATCGAGCTGCTCTTCTGCACTCTTGCCACGATATTTGCGCCAGAACCTCAGCAGATAGGTCTGGCCCTCCTTGTCGGCAAACTTGGCCAGGTACTCGGTACGGCGAGGATCCCTGTCATCTTTCAGCAACTGGGCACGATTTCCCTCCTTGTAGAGGCTGTAGCGGACAATGTCCCGCATCAAGCGCACGAAGGGCAGGTTGATGGATTCCCGCAGCGCATCGCGAATGGGCGGGATGCGACCGTTGTCTTCCTTGCGGAAGTTGTTGAAGGTGTGCATACCACCGCCGGTAAAGAAGCCTTCATAGGGACTTGCGGAATACTTGCGGTCCAGTGCGGCCTCCAGCATCACCGGCAGGCTTCTGTCCTTGGCGCTCATCAGATAGGCGATGGCCCAGCGGCTGATGTTGTCCTGATCGGACACTTCGATCTTTCGCAGGCTCTCCACCGGCATATTGCCGTAGCTGTCATGCAACTCGGTGACAATCTCGAGATAGGTCGTCAGCACCCGCAACTTGGCGGTGGATCCCAGTTCAAGCTTGCTGCCCTCATTGATGTCGAACGGCTGGTCCGTGTTGTCGGTCTGCACCCTCACCTTGACCCCTTCCGGCGTCTTCTCGAACAGGGTAAAGCTGTACTTCACATCACCCGTTTTCTCCGGCGAGAGCAGGCGCTCACCAAACAGGCCCACCTGGGCTGCGAATGCAGGGTCTGCCAGTTGCTGCAGATACCGTGACACCTCGTTCTGCAACGGCATATTGAGGGTGGTGTTGGCCGTCAGATCCATGCGGTCCAGATCATAAAGCTGCACCCCGAGCTGACGACTGAGACGAGTGCGAGCCACCTGCAGTCCCTTGTTGTTGTTGACTCGAGTGATGGCAGGTGCCTGCAGGAAATCGCGGAAGACCAGCTTGGCCTTGAGAGCCGACTCCATCAGGGGGGGCGTGATCATTCCCTCCTGCACGAAGAGTCGCAGATAGCTGTCTGTCAGGGTAGACAGTGCTTCTCTGCCCTGCGCCAGGTAATAGGAAGGACGGCGGTGGGCGATCATCAGGGAGACAACCTGGCGCAAGGCAAGGCCCTGCTCGGCCAGGGTAGAATCCTGGTTGCGAGCGGGATCCAGCAGTCGATTCACCTCATCGACATTGGCGCCAAACCAGACCCAGAGGCCATCACCTAGACCGTGCACCTCGCCATAACCGGGCGCCGCAGAGAGCGGGACCGAGTTGAGGTAGGCCCAGGCAACCAGCTTGCGGGCCTCCAGGGTCTCGGGCCCCAGCCGATAGGCACGAACGCTGGCCGAGACCATTTGGCGGATCTTCTCGGTCGGCGAAACGGTCAGTCCATCGGGAGAATGACGATACTTTTCCACCTGGGTCGCCAGGGTGCTGCCGCCAGCAGATTGATCCTGCATATCCAGCGCCTTGCCCACCTGAGACAGCGCCGCCTTGGCAAATCGCGGCCAGTCTACGGCCGGGTTGGCCAGCGGTTCCTTGTTGCTCAGGAGTTCACGGTTCTCGATAAACAGCAGAGACTGGATGACCAAGGGCGGTATGGCATTGAAATCCGGATAGTAATGAGTCGGATACTTGTACTGGTAGAAAGGTTCTGCACGGCAGTCATAGAGTGTCAATCCTGCCTGGACCTTCTCGGTATAAGGCACGAAGAAACCGTGGCTGGCGTAGTTGTAGAGCGCATCGGAAAAACGGACCTGTTCGCTCACCAGGTAGCCACGCTGAACGAGACGTTCCTGGATCATGGGCATCAGCACATAACCGAGTCGCTTGTCGAACGGGCCGTCGTCGGGGAAGGCAATTTGCTTGCTGGGGCCGGGTTCGATCTGATAGGTCAGGGTGGCCGCATAGCGGGAGATCTCCTGTGACTGCAGTCGGGAGGTCTTCATTTCATAACCCACCAGGGCGATCACGGCAGCCAGACAAAGCAAGAAGATAAAACAGAACAACCAGCGCCACCAGGGTCGGCGTTTACGCTGTTGTTGCCCGTCCGCATTAGGTACGGATGAATCCTGAGATGCCACTTTATTTGAATCCGTCTGTTTTGATGCGCCCATATCAGCCCCACCATGGTTGCGCAATTTATTGTCTTTCAATCAAGCTTAGTCGTTTCAAGTCAAGGGCTTGAAATCTATTGACCGCTTTGCAGCGATGTTAACAGGGCGATTGTGAAAATGGGAGCCGATTGTTGCAACGCGGCAAGAGATCCGAGCTGCGGCATGAAAATGAAACACCGGCCAGAGGCCGGTGTTGACGAGAGCGGGGCGGGATTATTTGCTGGTGCTCATACTCTTCAGCTTGGTACTCAGCTCCTTGCGCTCCTTGGAAAGCTCGGCATTTTTGATGATATGGTCATCTACGCGCTCTTCATAGTCGGTCCGCATGTTGGCGATGATGGCCTGAACCTCGTCAATGCTCATGCCGGGCTTGATATAGTCACTCAGGTTGTCGAGCAACAGTACCCGCTTCTGGTTGTCACGGATCTTTTTCTCGTTGTCCGCAATTTCACGCTTGAGCTTGTTCTGACGACGGGACATACGCACATATTCCAGCACATCGTTGAAGGTTGACTTGTTTACTTGTTCCATATCGGTACCACTGAGTGAAGGTGAATGAAAACAGGCGGAGAGTCCCATACCAGAAAAAAACCGAAACCATGGCACGGGCAAACCCGGAATGCCCCTTACTCTACCGAGTTATGATTCAGATACAACCCCAATCGCAGCGCGGGCGGCGGGTTTAGACAGAACGGCTCCGACTGGGTTATTACGCTAAAAATGATGAAAACGGAGAGAGCCAACATGTGGGTTCAATGTGACCAGAGCAGGCGCAACTTTTCCGGTACGGGCAACAAGTGAACGTGAACGACGAACAGCACCATAGTGCCCGCTTGCCCTCCAGTGAGGGCTGAATTTCAGGCAATAAAAAACCCCGTTCGAGTGAGCGGGGTTTCTTGTATTGGGTGCCTGGCAGTGTCCTACTCTCGCATGGCGAATGCCACACTACCATCGGCGCTACAGCGTTTCACTTCTGAGTTCGGCATGGGGTCAGGTGGTTCCACTGCGCTATTGCCGCCAGGCAAATTCTTCAATCTTGGAAAGCTGACGTGAATAACAACTTTGCTAGTTGCTTGTCATTATCACTGAATTAGGTAAGTAGTCTCACACTTGCTACAAGGCCAGAAACACTTCTTGGGTGTTGTATGGTTAAGCCTCACGGGTAATTAGTATGGGTTAGCTCAACGTATCGCTACGCTTACACACC
>NZ_JBFOCK010000035.1:0-8865 GCF_040907765.1 Aeromonas sp. s9 | reverse complement strand
CTAAATAGCTGATCCTAATTTCGCTCCAGTTGCATAAGCCCATGTCCATTACCGGGGAACGGGGCGGCATGATCCAGGAAGTAGAACACGCGACGTAATAACTCACCCAATGTGCGGCATTGGTGGTTCCGGGTGATCGTTTCATGGAGGGCATGCCACAGCCGCTCAATCTGGTTCACCCATGGCGAATACACCGGCTGAAAAAGCACGATGAACTTCGGATTTTTTGCCAGCCATCGCTGTGCTTTTTTGCTCTTGTGGATGATGTAGTTATCCAGGATCAGCGTGATGCTCTTGGCGCGCCGATAAGTCCGCTTTAGTGTTTGGAGCAGTGACAAGAACAAGTCCGTGTCTTTGCTATCGCTCGCCACATAGGTCACGTTACCTGTTCCGGCATGCAGGGCGCCAGCGAGGTAATGTTTGCGATTCTGGCCCGGAGTTGCCACTTTCTTCTGCTTCCCTCGCATCATCCAGTCCGCCCCCAGCTTGGGATTTAGGTGGATATCCACCTCATCTTCATAGAACACGGGATGGTCCGCACTGCAGCGTCCCAAGGCCTCATTGATAGCGGCCATTTTCCGCTCTTTATGGGGATCGCGGATGTGCAAAGTGGGCGCGGCCCGGCGCCAGACAATCCCTAGCCTGGGCAGCCATCGCCGTATTGTTGAAGCATGCAATGTCAGGCGCCAACTCCGTTTGAGTTCAAGCGCCATCAGTTCGGTACTCCAACGCGAGCGCTGATATCCGAGCTCCTGTGGAGACAACTGGATCAACAGCTGTAATAGACCCGAGATGTGAGCAAATGGCAGCACCGGCTTGCGCCCCCGAGGCTCGCTTTCAAGCCCCTCCAGACCGTACAAGGTGTACCAGTTCACCCAGCGATTGATCGATGACCGGGCGGCGGCTGTGAGCCGAGAAACAGCCGAGACACTGTGCCCGTCAGCAAGGAGCAAGATGGCGTTGAGCCTCCGGCAGAGATCTTTATCTTTGGTCCGGTGCATCTTGTTGATGATCCGGCGTCGCTCATCATGGTCGGGGAGTGTTAGTATCATTTCGGGCTCGGCTCGTTTGTCGTTTGATTGGTTTGGCGATTAATCAGATCGCACAAACGACGCCGAGTTCCCTTCTTTCCCGGATAAGTGATCTACATTTCGGAACGGTTATTTAGTCGGTGGAAGACGCTGTCGCCCCATCATCCGGCCCCGTTGCAGGGCACGGTTGACGCCAGCGGAGCAACCAGCACGCCAGAGCGCCATACAACAGTGCAAGCCCCCACAACTGCCACCAGTAGCGGGAGACCTGGGCAAAGTCGGCCCCCATCTGATTGAGGCGCAGGAATCCCTCTATGGCCGGCGTGCTCGGCGCCCACTGGGCCAGCCAGTTGAGGGGTGCCGTGATGAGCTCAAGGGGCCAGATAAAGCCGGCCAGGAAGACCAGCGGCAAAGAGGAGACAAGCACCACCTGGGTCGGTAGATCACGGCGGGTGAACAGGGCGCCGAGCACGATCCCGAGCCAGGTGGTGGCCAACAGGAACGGCAGGGTAAAGAGCCAGAGTTCGCCGGGTACAGCGGTGCGGGCAATACCGTAGTGATCGAAGCAGAAGCCGAAGAAGTAGGTCACCGGAAGGACGAAAAGAGCCCCCACCACCAGGGTGCGGGCCAGCAACAAGGCCGGCACGGGGGCATGTTGCCAGTAGCCTGACTCGCCACGGCGGCTGCGCTGGTTCTGGGTCGCCCCCAGGATGCCGGTCCCCATCAGCAACACCTGATGCAGGATCAGCACGAATACCGCAGGCACCACGTAGTTCACATAGCCCATGGTGGAGTTGAATACCGGCAGCACATTGAGGGCCACCGCGTTCCAGCCCATGGCGGCCTGGGGCAGCGCCTCGCCCTGGCTCAGCAGCCTGGCCACCTTCACCTGGGCGGCGAGCGTGCCCCCCGCCTGGGCCAGCCCTTCGGCAATGGTGCCATAGACCAGGAAGTAGGAGGCATCCCCGGCATAACCCAGGGTCACGCTCCTGCCCAGCATCAGATCCCGATAGAAGTGGCGGGGAATGTGCAAGATGCCGCTCGCCTTGCCGGTCAGCATCATCTGGCGGGCCTCGTCGAGCGAACCGGCACGGGCCACCAGTTTCACCTGCGCCGTGGCATCGGCCATAAACTCCAGCTGGCGGGAGAGCTGGCTGCCATCCTCGTTGACCACCACCACGGGCTCTTCCCTGGGCAATTGGTGCAGGTAGGGCTGGGGGTAGAGGAAGGAGTAGAAGAAGACGCCGCCAAACAGGGTCAACATGATGGCGCGATCCGCCAAGAGGGTGCGCAGCTCAAGGCGCACCAGATCCCAGAATCCCATCATGGCCTGGACTCCTCATGGGGCAGGGCCGCGCCCGACGGCGTCCGGTAGCGGTGTACCACCAGCAGCAGGGGCAGCAGAAACAGCAGCAGGGCCCCGAGCTGGGGCAGGGCCGCCGTCAACGGTTGACCGTAGTTGGTTTGCCCGATTTGCAGCTCCACATAGTGGGAGATGGGCAGCAGGCTGCGCCAGAACTGGGCCACATCCCCCATGGCGCTGACCGGAAAGGTGACCCCCATAAAGGCGAAACCGGGAGCCGTGTAAGCCCCCGCCAGCGACAGAGCGCGCGCCGGATCCCGGATGATGGCGTAGAAGAAGGCCCCCATGGTGACGCAAGCGGCCGACGCCAGTCCCAGCCCCGCCGTCAGCACCAGCCAACTGCCTTGCATGGGGTACCCAAGCCCCTTGAACAGCAGCAGACTCCACGCCAGACCCCACCCCCAGCCGATGAGCACGTGGGGTAGCAGGGTACGCCAGAGGCCGAACCAGACCCCTCTGGTGGTCCAGTCCAACCCGAGGCGATCGGTGCGGGCCAGGGCGTTCAGGCCATAGAGCACCACCAGGATCTGCCACACCGCAGGCAGCAGGGCGCTCAGCAGAAACTGGGCGTAGCTGGAATTGATGTTGTAGAGCGCGGTAACCTGGCTCGCAATGGGTACGGATTGTCCCAGGGCACCGGGCAGCGTCTTGCCGTCGGCCATGGCCGAGAGCACGCCCACCTGGCCATTAAGAGTTCCCACCACCTGGGCCAGTGCGGAGTTGACCAGCTTGGCAATCAGGATGAACTGGCCATTGTTGAACACGGTCACCCTGGGTTGGGTCCCCTCGCGGGCATCCCGCTCCAGGTGATGGGGGATCACCACCAGGGCATAGATGTCTCCCCCACGCAGCGCCCTGGCCCCCTCGTCGATGGCGTCAAACTGCTGCGCTATCTTGAGCCCGGCGGAGCCATCGAGAGAGAGCGCCAGTTGTCGGGAGAGGGTGCTGCGATCCAGATCCACCAGACCGACCTTGAGATCCCGCGCCAGGCCGGCTGAAAAGATCCAGCACAGGATCCCTATCAGCACCAAGGGGACCCAGCTCGCCAGCGCCCGGCCGAACGGGTCCTGCCAGAGCAACCGCCATTCGCGCCCCATCAGAGCTCGACCAGCACGCTCATGCCGACCCGCAGCCCGTCAACCGGCTGCAAGGGGCGCGCTTCCACCTGGAAGCTTTTCATGTCGAACCCCTGGCGGGTGTCGGTGGCACGCCAGGTGGCGAAATCCCCCATCACGGCCACATGGGTCACCTTGAAGCGCACCAGCTGATCCCCCAGGCCGGGAATACGGGCATCAAACTCGGTACCGACCGGGAACCTTGGCAAGAGGTCCTCACGGACATGGAACTGGGCCCAGGCATCCTTCATGTCGAGCAAGGTCACCACAGGGAAGCCCTGGGGAGCCAGCTCGCCACTACGCAACAGCACCTGGGCAACTTCCCCCTCGTGGGGGCTGGCGATGCGGGTATCGGCCAGATAGGCTTCCACTTCCGCCACTCCGCCAGCCGCCATCTTGGCCTGCTCGCGGGCCGCTATCTTGGTCTCTTCCCGCGCCCCTTCCAGTGCCATCTGGTATTGCTGCCAGGCCATGCCCTCGCTGTACTTCGCCGCCTGCCAGGCCGTCCAGGCCTCGTCACGCTTTTGCAGCGACATCACGCCATCCCGATGCAGGCTGGCAATGCGCTCGTAGGTTTTGCCATGAAGCAGGGCAGCCGCCTTGGCCTGTTGCCACTGATCCTTGGCGGCCGCGATCTGCTGCACTCGCGCCCCCTTCTCGGCCTCTTCGGCCATGGCACCCGCCGCGGCCTGCCCGGCCTTGGCCTGACTCAGCTTGGCCTCGATCTCCGGGCTCGCCAGAGTGAACGCCAGTTGGCCCCTGGCCAGTTGATCCCCCTTCTTCACCAGCACCTCGTCGATGCGGCCCGCCACCTTGGAAGAAACCGAATATTGCTGCGCCTCTATCTGCCCCTGCAGACGCACCGGCTCCGGCTGATAGGCCAGCCAGAAGCGCCAGCCAAGCCAGAGCACAAGCAATACCAGCGCCAGTGGCAGCAGCCAGGGCTTGCCCTGGCTCATCTTCTTCTTGATGGGGGGATGACTCATGAATTCACCTCGGCAAACGGGCGACCCTTGACGGTCGAAACGGACATGAATAACGGAGTGGAAGAGCGCGCGATCATGAGTTCACCTCGATCGCCTGGCCATGCTGATACTGGTTGAAACTGTTCATCTGACCGGAGAGTGCCAACAGGCGGGCTAGAGAGATCACGTATTGATAGGCGGCGGCGGCGCGCTGGGTCTTGACCCCGGCAAGCTGGGTCTGGGCATCGACCACATCGAGGGAAGTGGAGAGCCCCTGACCGAATGCCTTGTCACGCAACCGCACGTTCTCCTCGGCCAGCGCCTGGGTCGAGGAGAGAGAGTGATACTCTTCCAGTCCCTGGGCAGCCTCGCGCCAGGTCTTCTCGACCAGCAGCTCCAGATCCTGGCGGGTCTTGGCTTGCAGCAGGTTGACCTGGAGTTCGGCGCTCTTGGCTGCCTGGACTGTCTCGGAGCGGCCATCACGACTCACCAGCGGCATGCTGACCCCGACACCAACCAGCCAGTCCGGTGTGGTCTTGGAGACAATGGAATCATCTTCATAGAGGTTGTAGTTGCCGAACAGGAAGAGCTCGGGGGCGTATTTGCCCTTCTCCAGCTTGATCATCCCCTGGGCCTGCTCCTTCTTGGCCGTCAACAGCTTGAGACCGGGATGCACCGACAGGGTCTCCTCCACGAAGGGAGACAAGGCTGGCATCCCTTCGTTGATGAAGAGGGCGGTATTGGGCTCAGCCTGCTTGAGCTTGAGCATGTGGCCGAGCGCTAGCTGGGCGATCTCCAGGCTGCGCCTGGCCTTCTGGGTATCGATACGTGCCCTGTCATAGGCAGACTGGGCCGAAAGGCGCTCCACCTTGGCGATCTGCCCCTGGGCTTCGAGCTTCTTGGCATGATCCAGATGGTGTGCCAGTCCCTGCTCGATCTCCTGCTTGGTCTGCACCACCTGCGCCGCCAGCACCACCCCGAAGTAGGTCTGGGAGAGGCTCTCGAAGGTGGACTGCTGTTTGAGCACCAGCAACTGCTCAGCCTCGCTCACTTGGGCCTGACGAATATCCTGGGCCGCATCGATGCGCCCGCCGGTAAAGAGCGGCCATAGCATCTTGACCGAACTGGTCACCACGTTCTGCTTGGTGAGGGGGGTGACGAAATCGCTCGGGCTGAGGTTGAGTGCCTGCATCACAGGCCCCAGCACCTTGCCGAATTCCGGATGATTGGCGATGGGGTTGAGATCCAGCATGTCCAGCTCCATCGGCTGATCGAGATGGGTATAGCTGGCCCCCACATCCACCTTGGGCAGGTACATGGCCTTGGCCGCCTCCCGCAGTTGCTGGGCCCGCTCCACCCCGGCCTGCTCTGCCGCCAAGCCGTCATCCTGCTGGATGACCCGGCTCCAGGCCTCGGTAAAGCTGACCGTCTGCGCCTGAGCCGACCCCAGCACGATACCCAGCAGGCATGGGCAGAGCGACTTGATGAACTTTACCGTCATACATCCCCGATCCGTTTGTAATGAAATTGTGTAGAGTCTTTGCTCAATTCAGGCCCGCTATCATAGCCTAAACCGGCTTGAGAGGGAGACTCACAAATCACCATCTCCCTCACTCGCGCCCTCCTGACCATGGTCACAGACAATATGTCCGATTTTCAAGCACTCCTGAATTTGCAAGCCTTGGCGCGACGTTTTTTTCAGAAAAAAATGGCTGACGCTCAAATACTAACCTTTTCTCCTGACTAAAAAATGCGTAATATACGCCGCCCTAAGCCGATGGTAACCGTGGAATGCAGATAGGTCCCCACACGCTTGAAACTCCCCTGATCGTGGCCCCCATGGCCGGTGTAACAGACCGACCATTTCGTGAACTTTGTTTACGTTTGGGAGCCGGTATGGCCGTTTCCGAGATGCTGCTGGCCAACCCGGATGTCTGGGATACCCAGAAAACCCGGATGAGAATGGATCACTCTGCTGAAGGCGGCTTGCGATCGGTCCAGATTGCCGGTGCCGACCCCGAGATGATGGCGTTTGCTGCCCGCTACAACGTGGAGCAGGGCGCTCAGATCGTCGACATCAACATGGGATGTCCGGCAAAAAAAGTGAATAAGAAGCTGGCAGGTTCCGCCCTGCTGCGTCAGCCAGACCTGGTCAGATCCATCTGCCGGGCCGTGGTGGATGCGGTGGAAGTACCTGTCACCTTGAAGATCCGCACAGGATGGGATCCGGATAACCGCAATGGCGAGGAGATCGCCCGAATCGCCGAAGATTGCGGTATCGCGGCCCTTGCCGTGCATGGTCGTACCCGTGCCTGCCTCTACAAGGGCGAAGCGGAGTACGACACTATCAGGGCGATTAAGCAGGCCGTATCGATTCCTGTTGTCGCCAATGGCGACATCGATAGCCCGGAGAAAGCCCGGTATGTCCTCGACTATACCGGTGTCGACGCCGTGATGATCGGCCGTGCTGCGCAAGGACGACCCTGGATTTTCCGGGAAATCCGCCATTTTCTTGAAACGGGCACCAAGCTGCCGCCTCCCGACAGGGAAGAGGTTCGCACCCTGATGAACGAGCATGTCACCAATCTGCACCAGTTTTACGGTGCCTATCTGGGAGCGCGCATTGCCCGTAAACACGTGGGCTGGTATCTGGATGAAGAAGAGGCGGGCCGAGAATTCCGTAAGCACTTCAATGCCCTGGATTGTGCAGACGCACAACTCGAGGCACTCGAAGCGTATTTCGATGGATTAGGTTAACGCATAACTAAAGAGCCGACCGAATATGTTCGAACAAACCCTGACTTCTGATGCATTGGTAACAACTACTCACAATCACGCTGCCGAGCCGACCCAACGCCCCCTGCGTGACTCTGTGCAACAGGCCCTGCGTAACTACCTGGCCCAGTTGAACGGTCAGGAAGTGATTGATCTGTACGATATGGTTCTCTCCGAAGTCGAAGCTCCCATGCTGGACGTGATCATGCAGTACACCCGTGGCAACCAGACTCGCGCCGCCGTGATGATGGGCATCAACCGCGGCACCCTGCGCAAGAAACTCAAGCGTTACGGCATGAACTGATCCCGGTCATTCTGCTGCAGTGCAGACGAAGGCGTATCCCAGCGATGGGATACGCCTTTTTCTATGCCCGGTGTTTACCTGCTCACTCCACCGCCAGCTTGATACCAAGCCCCACGAACAGCCCCCCCATCACACGATTCAGCCAGGTGGCCACCCGGGTGGGTAGTCGCACCTTGCGGCTTGCAAACGCGGTGGAAAACGCCAGCAGATGGCACCAGATCATGCCGTTGAGATTGAAGATGCAGCCCAGCACGATGAATGCCATCGCCTTTTGCGGTGAAGCGGGATCGATGAACTGGGGCACAAAAGCGAGAAAAAAGAGCGCCACCTTGGGATTGAGGACATTGGTGAGCAACCCCTGCCGGAAGATGCGCCCATAAGAGAGCGCAGGCAGCGCCACAGCCCCATCCACAGACGTTGAAGTGCCACTCCTCTGCCAGAGCATGGACACACCGAGATAGACCAGATAGAGCGCCCCCATCAGCTTGATGACGGCAAACAGCTCGGCGGAGGCACTCAACAGGGCAGACAGTCCCAGCGCCGCCGCCAACACATGCACCATGGTACCTGTCCCGATACCCCATGCCGCCATGGACCCTGCACGCCAGCCCTGGGAGCCGCTGCGCAGCATTATGAGCAGGGAGTCAGGCCCAGGCATCATGTTCAACAGCAGGCCAGAAACGACAAACAACGCCAGATCGTGGATCCCCAACATAGACAGCTCCTTGTACATGAAAGAAACAGTCTATGGATCCTGAAGTACTTGTCACTCCCGTTTCCGGCGATAGTGATTATCAAGGAAGGGAATAGCGTTTGAGCCGGAGATACTTGACGCTCAACCTGGTGAGAAAGAGAGATTGAGCCGTTTGAAAGGCAGTGATACTGGCTGAATAGCAATGTTTACCGATTTAATAAACTGTATTTTTAGCATTATCCAGACTTATTATCTAAAAAATAAATTTCAGGCAATAAAAAAACCCCGCTCGAGTGAGCGGGGTTTCTTGTATTGGGTGCCTGGCAGTGTCCTACTCTCGCATGGCGAATGCCACACTACCATCGGCGCTACAGCGTTTCACTTCTGAGTTCGGCATGGGGTCAGGTGGTTCCACTGCGCTATTGCCGCCAGGCAAATTCTTCAATCTTGGAAAGCTGACGTGAATAACAACTTTGCTAGTTGCTTGTCATTATCACTGAATTAGGTAAGTAGTCTCACACTTGCTACAAGGCCAGAAACACTTCTTGGGTGTTGTATGGTTAAGCCTCACGGGTAATTAGTATGGGTTAGCTCAACGTATCGCTACGCTTACACACC
>NZ_JBFOCK010000034.1:0-11407 GCF_040907765.1 Aeromonas sp. s9 | reverse complement strand
TGGAACAGGTCGTAGACCACCTCCGCCTGCGGGCAGTGTTGCTTCACCTCCAGGTCGAACGCCGTGTTCATGTCCATCGCCACCGCCTCAATCTGCTGGCATCGCTCGCCGAGCTGCTCGAAGAAGGGACGGATAGCGGCCCGACTGTTGCCGTGCCCCACCCACAGGACGCGGGTTCGCTCGGCATCCATGATCACGGTGGCATAGCGGTGTCCCTTGTGCAGGGCAAACTCATCCATCACCAGCCGCCGCACCTCCCCAAGTTCGATGGTGCCCACACTAGTCTGCAAACGGCGCTTGTCGATCTCCTTGATGGTGTGCCAACCGACCCCGGTGAGCTGGCTGACATGGCGGATGGGGAGGTACTGAACGAGCGCTTCAATCCAGCACTGCATGCGCCGGGTGAGGCGGGAGCCAGAGGGGAGCCAGTCGATATGTTCACTGACGCGACCACAGCGCAGACAGTCGACGCGGCGAACAGGCAGTTGTAACCAGACTTGTCGGTCAAATAGGTCTCGCTCACGCACCCGGCGGATACGTTGGTCGTGGATCAATGGCGTGGGTTGCAGGCATCGGCGACAACGGGGCAAGAAGTCGGCGCGAGGCTCAAGGGTAAACAGGGTGTGATGGTTGGCAGAAAGCGCTTGGGCGATGACGGTATAACCTGGCCAGAAGGAGGTAATATCAATATGATGCACGGCGACAGCAGGGTGATGGTGGTGGTGTGTTTGGCGACAACCAGTTTACCAGCACCCTGTCTGTCAACTTCCACTTTCCCAGGATCCCGCGAAGAACCTAAAAAAAGCCCGCAGGATGCGGGCTTTTGCAGAGCAGACAAGCAGGAGGATCACTGCGCTTTGGGGGCCTCGTCGGCAGGCGCGGCATCGGCCTCGCTGGTCGGGGCCACCGGCGCCGGACCCGGCACCAGATCCACCGCCGGCTTGGCGATGAGGGAGCGGGTCTCTTCCACCGCCTCGGTCAGCTTCACCTCGATGATCTGGCCGAGCTCGTAGACCACCTCGGTCTTGTCCAGATAGACGCGGCCGTTGTCCCAGTTGCACTCCAGCCGATCCTTGTTGTCCAGGATATGGCGGGCGGGCATGAAGACCACGGCGCCGTTCTCCTGCAGGCGCAGCTTGAGGCCGGCGCGCATCACGTCGATGATCTCGGCGTTGAACACCTTGTCGGTGCCCGCATCGGCCTTGAGGTAGCGCACATAGAGCCAGTCGCCGATGTCGCGCTCCACCATGCGGTGCAGGCGGCGGCAGGCGGTCAGGTGCTCGGTCAGCTCCAGGCTGGGGCGCTCACCCGGGGTCTTGCCGGCGATGACCGCCTTGAGCAGGCGATGGTTGACCATGTCGCCGTATTTGCGGATGGGGGAGGTCCAGGTGGCGTAGGCATCCAGACCCAGGCCGTAGTGGGCACCCGGTTCGGCGGACATCAGGGCATAGCTCTGGAAGCGGCGGATCTTGCCGTCCAGCCAGCGGGTGTCCAGGTTGTCTATCCAGCGGCGCAGGGCGCAGAAGCCGGAGAGGCTGGCGATATCTTCCTTCTCGAACGGGGCCTCGGCGGTCTTGAGCAGCTCGATGGCGCCGTCCAGGGACTCCTCGTCAAAGCCGGTGTGGACGTTGAAGATGCCGTAGCCGACCTCTTTGCCCAGCACGCGGCCGGCGCAGATGTTGGCGGCGATCATCGACTCTTCCACCATGCGGTTGGCGATGCGGCGCGGCTCCACGTGGATGGCCAGCACTTCGCCGTCTTCACCCAGCTCGAAGTCGTAGTCGGGTCTGTCCGGGAACACCAGGGCGTGCTCGGTGCGCCACTTGATGCGGGCCTCCGTCATCGCCTTCATCAGGGGCAGCTGGGCCAGGACGCCGGCGTCGATATCCAGCGCTTTGCCGTGCTCGGCCCAGTCGGAGACGTCGTCATAGCTGAGACGGGCATGGGAATTGATGCGGGCGGCGAAGAACTCGGTCTCCTCCAGCAGCAGGCCGTCCTCGGCGATGAGCAGACGGGCGCACAGGGTGTTGCGCTCCTCGCCCTCTTTCAGGGAGCAGAGCTCGTCGGAGAGGGTGCGCGGGATCATGGGTACGTTGCGTCCCGGCATGTAGACGGTGAAGGCGCGCTGGGCGGCCTCCTTGTCCAGCTCGCTCCCCTCGGCCACATAGGCGGTCGGGTCGGCGATGGCCACCAGCAGCTCCCAGCCGTTCTCCAGCTTGGTGATGGCCAGGGCATCGTCCATGTCCTTGGTCTTGGCACCGTCGATGGTGAAGAAGGGAACCTGGGTCAGATCCCGGCGGGGCAGCTCTTCCTCTTCGATCACCTTCCACTCCGGCAGGTCCGCCGGTTCAATCTGGGCCAGGTTGTGGCGCGCCAGTACCACCCACCAGGGCACGTTGTGATCTTCCTGGGTGGCGATGAGCTGGGTGATCTCGGCGGAGAAGTTGCCGTCCACCAGGGCATGGCGCTTGAGGGTCGCCACCACCCAGTCCCCTTCCTTGAAGGATTTCTCGTCCAGACCCTTCTTGGCGCGGGCCTTGATGGCGTCCTTGATGAGGGGGTGGTCGGGCACCACGTTGAGGCGGTCGCGGAACATCTTCACGCGGCCGACGAAGCGGGTGACGGCCTGCTCCAGCAGGGCATCCGGCTCGGCCACCTCTTTCTCTTTTTCAGTGCGGATCAGGGCGCTCACCCGGTCACCGTGCATCACCTTCTTCATGTAGGGAGGCGGCACGAAATAGCTGGTCTTCTCATCGACCTCCAGGAAGCCGAAGCCCCGATCGGAGGCGCGGATCACACCCTCTTTCTTGGGGATGTTTTCGCGGATTTGTTGCTTGAGCTGGGCCAGCAGCGGATTGTCTTGGAACATAAATGGGGAACCTGAGTGGAGACCTGATGGTTAATCGCCCAGCACTATACGTTTTTACCCCCCCAAAGCCAAGGTGAATGGCCCCCTCAACGGGGTTGCAGTGCCCGTCGCCCCTGCTGGATCAGGCGCTGGGATATCTGCTTGTGCAGCCCCCGCTCCAGCACCCAGCGGTGCCAGTAGAGCTGCTCGACCAGGTGGTGATCCGGGTTGAGATCGAGCAGGCGCCCCTCTTCCAGTTGCTGGCGGATCTGCAATTCCGGGATGAGGCAGCAGGCCAGCCCCTGCTCCGCCATGGCGACGAAGGCCTCGGAGGATCGCACCGTGTGGCAGGGGTAGCCACCGGGGGGGAGGGCGAAATGACGGGCCATGTAGCTGATGTGCATGTCGTCGCGCTGATCGAAGGCCACCGCCGGCGCCTTGGCCAGGGCCGCCGCCGTGAGGCCGTTCGGGAAGTGGCGGGCGACGAAGGCGGGGCTGGCGGTGAGCAGATAGCGCATCTCGCCGAGTTCGTCGACGCAGCAGCCCGCCAGCGGCTGGGGTTGCAGGCTGACGGCGCCGAACGCCTGCCCCTCGCGCACCCGGTCCAGGGTGCGGCTCTCGTCATCCACCAGCAGGTTCAGCTCGATGGGGTATTGCTCCAGCAGTGGCGCCAGGGCGGGCAGGAACCAGGTGGCCAGGCTGTCGGCATTGACGGCGATGCTGACCCGGATGGGGGCCCTGGGCTCGTCGGGGGAGAGCTCGCCGGCCAGCTCCAGCTCCAGCTGGCGCACCTGGCGATAGTGGGCCAGCAGCTTCTGGCCGAGCCCCGTGGCCTGCAGCGGCTGGCTGCGGATGATGAGCGGCTCCGCAAACTGCTGCTCCAGCTGCTTGATGCGCTGGGAGATGGCGGACTGGGTGATGTGCAGGCGCTGGGCGGCACGCTCGAAGTTTTGCTCCCGGATCACCGCGTCCAGGGCCAGCAGCAGCTTGTAGTCCAGCGTCTTCATCAGCATTCCTTATGAAAAAAGGGAGTTCAGCAAGAATGCTACTCAAGGGAGCGCCAGAGGACAACCCGACCGCCCCCATGGAGGGGGCCCGTCTCCGGGGCCGCCCCTGTGAGATGTGACAGTAGTCCTGACGTGAGATTCATAAGATACTCACCTGGTCCGTTTTTGCATGGGGTGGAAACGGACCATAGCGAGCGTCTTGAATCCCGGGCCGGTCCCGGGACTTTTTTTGCTCAGATGACGGCGAGCAGTGCATCCCCCGCCGGCCGGTAATGGCCCTGCAGGGGGCGATGGACGGCGCGGTCGAAACGCTCGTCCAGGTGGAAGCGGATACCGACCCCGCGCACGGCCCCCAGATCCACCGCCTGGCGATGGCCGAGGCGCTCGATGGGCAGGCCGAGGCGACGGAAGATGCGCTCCACCGGCAGGCTGACCACGGCCACCAGCTCGCGGATCCCCTGCTCCCTAGCGAAGGCCAGCACCTCGCGGAAGATGACGCAGGTGAGTTCGCTGATACCGTTCTCCAGGCGAGGGGCCCGGTCGGCGTCGATGGCGAGGCGGGTCAGCTCCCACACGTCGTTGCCGCGCGGGGGGGCTTCGCCAGCGAGGGCGGTGGGGAAGATGCTGGGCAGCATGTAATCCTGGGCGCAGCTGAGCAGGTGGATGCAGCCGCACAGCCCCTGCTTGTCTTCAATCAGCACCCAGTGGGTGTCGGGCTTGTCGAAGTTGTCCCGCTCCAGGCCACGGCGGGATTCCACGTCCCAACCGAGTCGATCGGAGAAGACGCGGTTGCGAAATCGGTAGAGCTCGTTTTCGACCTCCCATCTGGGGTGTTCTTTCAATTTTCCTTTGAAAACAAGCATTCATGTCTCTCCATTTCATGGTTAGGCGCTATAATCCAAGGCCTTGGCCAGGGGAGGCTTGCCTATGACACGCGACCAACTGCTTGAGTACCTGGAACATTTCACGCTGGTGACCGATGGCAACCGGCTGTCCGAGCTCATCGGCCGCTTCACCCTGGGAATGGGTTACGACTACTACCGCTTCGCCCTCATCCTGCCCATGTCGATGCAAAGGCCCAAGGTGGTGCTGTTCAACCAGTGCCCCGACTCCTGGGTACAGGCCTACACCCTGAACAACATGCTGGCCTGCGATCCCATCATCCAGCTCGCCCGCAGGCAGACCCTGCCCATCTACTGGAATCGGCTGGACGAGAAGGCGCGCTTCCTGCAAGAGGGGAGCATGGATGTGATGGGGCTGGCGGCGGAATTCGGGTTGCGCAACGGCATCTCGTTCCCGCTGCACGGGGCGGCGGGGGAAAACGGCATACTCTCTTTCATCACCCGGGAGCGGGCGTCGAGCGATCTGATGCTGGAGTCCTCGCCCATCCTCTCCTGGATGTCCAACTACATCTTCGAGGCGGCGATCCGGATCGTGCGCCAGAGCATGAGGGAGGACGATCCCCAGGAACCCCTGACGGAGCGGGAGACCGAGTGCCTGTTCTGGGCCAGCGAAGGGAAGACATCGGGGGAGATCGCCTGCATCCTCGGCATCACGGAGCGCACCGTGAACTACCACCTCAATCAGGTCACCCGCAAGACGGGGTCGATGAACCGCTACCAGGCCATCGCCAAGGGGGTGAGCAGCGGCATCCTGCTGCCGAACCTGGAGCAGGTGGTGGTCACCAACTTCCCCTCCCTTCTGCAGTGAATACAGGCCCGGCGGCACCGGCTCGTCGCCTGGCATCCCCTCTGTCGCCATCACCGCTGTCCTGCGCCGTCCCATCCTGCCGCCGATTCTCGGGGCGGGGCTGTGACCCCACAATTGTCAGATCCTGCAATTGACAACCTTCTTTGTGTGGTTTCGGCCCGGTTTTCATCAGTTTTATGAATGCATCAGAAAATGAATGAATTTCTCTGATTACCCGCGCCCCCTTATAGTGCGTTTCTCTCTTTCACAGGAACACATCCCCATGTTCGCCACCACCCTGCAAGGCTTTACCCTCGGCCTTGCCATGATCATCCCCATCGGGGCCCAGAATGCCTTCGTGCTGAGCCGGGGCATTCACCGCAATCACCACCTGCTGACGGCGACCCTCTGCTGCCTGTGCGATCTCGTGCTGATCGGCATCGGGGTGTTCGGCGGGGCCAACCTGCTGGCGGCCAGCCCGATCGGCCTGGCCCTGCTGACCTGGGGCGGCGTGCTCTTCCTCGGCTGGTTCGGGGTGCGCTCCCTGCGCAGCGCCTGGCGCGGCCAGGAGGCGGCCCTGGCGGACTCGCCCCGGTTGATGGGGGTGAAGAGCGTGCTGGCCATGACCCTCGGAGTGACCCTGCTCAATCCCCACGTCTACCTGGATACCCTGATGCTGCTTGGCTCCTTCGGCAGCCAGTTTGCCGAGGAGCTCAGACCCGCCTTCGCGGCGGGGGCCATGCTGGCTTCTCTGGTCTGGTTCTACGGACTGGCGTTCGGGGCGGCGGCACTCTCCCCCTGGCTTGCCCGGGGCCGGGTGCAGCAAGCCATTGATCTGGTTGTAGGTCTCATCATGCTGGTGCTGGCGGCCAAGCTGGCATTGGGTGCCATATCGGCCTCATGAGGCTATTTTTGTGCCGGGCTTCATAAAAATGAGTCCCGGTGCCATCTGCTGACATATTCGTCTGTTAAATTCCCGGCGCTGGTAAAGCGTTACTCATAATAAAAGGGAAAAAACAGTGAATAACACCATGAAGCTGGGGGCTATTGCCGCCATCGTGCTGCTGTCTGCCTGCAGCAACGAGAATGACAGCAAGGCGCAGCCGGGGACCGTCTCCCTGCGCCTGATCCAGACCTCCGACATCCACTCCAACGTGCTGGGGTACGACTACTACCAGAACAAGGAGGATCGCAAGTTCGGCCTCTCCCGCACCGCCCTGCTGATCCGCGCCGCCCGCGCCGAGAACCCCAACAACCTGCTGCTCGACAATGGCGACCTCATTCAGGGCACGCCGCTGGCGGACTACATCTTCGAACAGTCCGGTGCCGGCTATCTCGAGAAGCAGGCGCACCCGGTGTTCAAGGCGATGAACGAGCTGGGCTACGACGCGGGCAACCTGGGCAACCACGAGTTCAACTACGGCCTGGACTACCTTGGCAAGGTGCTGGCGGGAGCCGACTTCCCCTATGTGAACGCCAACGTGTTCGAGGCGGGGGCCTTCAAGCGCGATGCCAAGGGGCAAATTGACTGGAGCGGCAACAAGTTCACCCCCTATCTGCTGCTGGAGCGCGAGGTGACCGATGACAAGGGCCAGCGCCAGCGCGTCAAGGTGGGCATCCTGGGTCTGACCCCGCCCCAGGTGCTGCAGTGGGACAAGCGTCATCTGGAGGGCAAGGTGGTGGTGGCCGACATGGTCGAGACCGCCAATCACTATGTGCCCGAGCTGCGCGCCAAGGGCGCCGACATCGTGGTAGTGGTGGCTCACACCGGCATCAATGCCAGCAGCTACGAGGCCATGATGGAGAACTCCGCCTGGCACCTGGCCAAGGTGAAGGGGGTGGATGCCCTGATGCTGGGCCACGCCCACAAGAACTTCCCGGGTGACTTCCCGGATCTGCCGGAGGTGGACAACCAGGCCGGTACCCTCAGCGGCATCCCCACCGTGATGCCCGGCTACTGGGGCAACCACCTCGGTATCATCGACCTCAAGCTGGAGCAGGTGGACGGCAAGTGGCAGGTGAAGCAGAGCCAGGCCAGCCTGCGCAAGATAGACGCCAGCGAGGGCAGTGCGGTGGATCAGCGGGTGGTGGACCTGGTGCAGGCGGATCACGACGCCACCAACCAGTGGCTGGACGAGCCGCTCGGCAAGATCACCTCCCCCATCCACAGCTTCTTCGCCCTGGTGCAGGACGACCCCTCGGTGCAGCTGGTGAGCGACGCCCAGCGCCGCCACGCGGAGCAGTTGCAACAAGACGGCCTGCTCAAGGAGTCCTACCCCATCCTGTCGGTGGCGGCCCCCTTCCGTGGCGGTCGCAACGGCATCAACGACTTCACCTACGTGGCCCAGGGTGACATCTCCCTGCGCAACGTCTCCGACCTCTACATCTATCCGAACACCCTGCAGGTGGTCGAGGTGAACGGGGCCACCGTCAAGGAGTGGCTGGAGATGAGCGCCGGCCAGTTCAACCAGATCGACACCGGCAAGACCGGGGTGCAGTGGCTGGTGAACGAGAGCTTCCCCACCTACAACTTCGATGTGATTGACGGGGTCAACTACGAGGTGGACATCACCCAGCCGGCCCGCTACAGCAAGGACGGGGTCAAGGTGAGCGACGGCCAGCGCATCAGCGGCCTCACCTTCAACGGCCAGCCCGTGGACCCGGCCCAGAAGTTCTACGTGGTGACCAACAACTACCGCGCCAGCGGCGGCGGCCACTTCCCGGGCATCGACGGCAGCAACATCGTCCATGAAGATCCCTTCGAGACGCGGGAGATCATCGCCCAGTACCTGAAGGCCCAGTCTGCGGACAACCCGGCCGGCTTCAGCCCGGCGGCCAACAACAACTGGCACATGAAGGCCCTGCCCGCCAACGTGGACGTGCGCCTCTACTCCTCGCCGACCGACGAGGCCAAGGCCCTGGCGGGGGCGGATCTGTCGTACCAGTCCACCCTGCCGATGGATGACGCCAAGCACCCCGGCTACGCCATCTACCGCCTGATCCGCCAGTAAGGCAGACGCTGGCAGCCAACAAAAAAAGCCCTCGCAGTGCGAGGGCTTTTTCATGGGGCGCGGTGCCATCCTGTCCTGTCGTCTGGACTTGCCCGGTCGACGGGGCGGGAGGGCATCAGTAGTAGCCGGGATCGTCCGGATTGGGGCGGGTCTTGAAGCGGCGGTGCAGCCACATGTACTGCTCCGGCGCCTTGCGCACGGCGGCTTCAATCTCGCGGTTGGCGCGGCTGGCATCCGCCATGTCGTCACCGCTTGGGTAGTCCGCGAGCGGGGCCCCGATATGCAGGGTGTAGCCCTCCCGGGTGCGGATGTTGTAGCAGGGCAGGGTGACGGTGTTCTTCACCCGGGCCAGGGTGGCGGTCCCCGTGATGGTGGCGGCCTGCTCCACCGCGAAGTAGGGCACGAAGACGCTGGCATGGCTGCCGTAGTCGTGATCCGGTGCATACCAGAGGGCGTCGCCGTTGCGCAGCGCCTTGATCATCCCCTTCACGTCCATCCGGTCCACCAGGTATTTGTTGGAGGCGCAGCGACCGTGGTACTGGGCGAACTCCAGCACCGGATTGGTGTTGGGGCGATAGACACCGACCCCGGGGCGCACCAGGCCGAAGCAGCGGGCATTGAGCTCCAGCGTCAGGAAGTGGCAGGAGAGCAGCAGCATCCCCTGGCCCTTCTCCATGGCGTTGATGACGTGCTCTTCCCCTTCCACCTTCATCAGGCGGCGCATCCGCCAGTCTGGCCAGAACCAGGCCATGCCCACCTCGAAGATGGCGCAACCCACGCTCTCGAAGTTCTGCACCAGGAGGGCTTCGCGCTCATCCCGGCTGAGCTCGGGCATCGCCAGCTCCAGGTTGCGTCGGGCAATCTTGACGCGGGATTTCAGCAGCTTGCGGGCCAGGGTGCCGAGCTGGCGGCCCAGCCACATCTGGCTGCGCCAGGGCAGCAACACCAGCAGCCAGAGCAGGGAGAGGCCCAGCCAGCTCCCCCAGTAACGGGGATGGAACAGACGGGGTTCGAGGCGGGGAGCGTGTTCTTGGGCCATGAAGAGTCTCTTGTTCGCAAAGGCAAAGGGGGGAGTCCGACCGAACCGGGGGGCCTGTGTGGGGTGGCCCGGCGCGGATGCGGTCACTCGCATGTGGAGGATTCTATCCGAAAAGCGGGGGCGGGCGCGAATCGCCGTCATCTGGTCAGAGGGGGCATCAGGGGGCAGGGCCGTGCTTTTTTCACGCCCCGGAAAAGAGTGTGATAAAATCGGCCGCTGAATTTTTCAGGTTTTGAGAGCCGATACAGATGAAAATCACCCTGCCCGAGTTTGAAAAAGCCCGCATCCTGGTCGTTGGCGATGTCATGTTGGATCGCTACTGGCATGGCCCTACCGGCCGGATCTCCCCCGAGGCGCCGGTCCCCGTGGTCAAGGTCGAGCACATCGAGGAGCGTCCGGGTGGCGCCGCCAACGTGGCGCTCAACTCCGCCGCCCTCGGCGCCCAGGCCGTGCTGCTGGGCCTGACCGGTCAGGATGAAGCCGCCGATGCCCTCGCCAGCCAGATGGCCGGGGTCAAGGTGGCTTGTGATTTCGTGCGCCTGACCGACTATCCGACCATCACCAAGCTGCGGGTGCTGTCCCGCAACCAGCAATTGCTGCGCCTCGACTTCGAAGAGGCCTTCCACGACGTGGATGCCAGCCTGCTGATGGGCAAGGTGGAGCAGGCGCTGCCCCAGGCGGACGTGATGATCCTCTCCGACTACGGCAAGGGCGCCCTCAACGATGTGCCCGGCATGATCCGGCGTGCCCGCGCCGCCGGTATCCCCGTGCTGGTCGACCCCAAGGGGACCGATTTCGAGAAGTACCGCGGTGCCACCCTGCTGACCCCCAACATGTCCGAGTTCGAGGCCGTGGTGGGCAAGGTGAAGGGGGAAGAAGACCTGGTCGCCAGGGGGCTGGAGCTGGTCAAGCGCTTCGAGCTGGACGCTCTGCTGGTCACCCGTTCCGAGAACGGCATGACCCTGATCCGCGAAGGGCAGCCCGAGCTGCACCTGCCGGCCCAGGCCCACGAGGTCTATGACGTCACCGGCGCCGGTGACACCGTCATCTCCACCCTGGCGACTTCCCTTGCCGCAGGCAAGAGTCTGGATGAGGCCTGCGCCCTGGCCAACACCGCCGCCGGCATCGTGGTCGGCAAGTTGGGGACCTCCACCGTGAGCCCGGTGGAGCTGGCCAACGCCCTCTACACCGAGCAGGAGACCGGCTTTGGCGTCATGTCCGAGGCCCAGCTCAAGGTGGCCGTCCAGGCCGCCCGTCTGCGCGGCGAGAAGGTGGTGATGACCAACGGCTGCTTCGACATTCTGCACGCGGGTCATGTCTCCTATCTGGCCAATGCGGGCAAGCTGGGGGACCGCCTGATCGTGGCGGTGAACACCGACGAGTCCGTGCGTCGCCTCAAGGGGCCGGGTCGCCCGGTCAACCCGACCGAGCGCCGTATGACTGTGCTGGCGGCCCTGGGTGCCGTGGACTGGGTGGTCCCCTTCAGCGAAGACACTCCCCAGCGTCTGATCGCCGAGATCCTGCCAGACCTCCTGGTCAAGGGGGGCGACTACAAGCCCGAAGAGATCGCCGGTTACGCCGAGGTGACCGCCAATGGCGGCGAGGTGCGGGTGCTGAACTTCGAGGACGGCTGCTCCACCACCGACATCATCAAGACCATCCGCGAGCGCGGATAAGCGTAAAACCCGGCCAAGGCCGGGTTTTTTGATGGGGCTGCCGGGTCGGTGACATGGCCGCTGCCTGGCAGGCCCCGACCAACGCACTTCCAGCGGCGCACACCATGAGAAAAGGCGACCCTGGGTCGCCTTTTCTC
>NZ_JBFOCK010000033.1:0-21721 GCF_040907765.1 Aeromonas sp. s9 | reverse complement strand
CTAAATAACCGTTCCGAAATGTAGATCACTTATCCGGGAAAGAAGGGAACTCGGCGTCGTTTGTGCGATCTGATTAATCGCCAAACCAATCAAACGACAAACGAGCCGAGCCCGAAATGATACTAACACTCCCCGACCATGATGAGCGACGCCGGATCATCAACAAGATGCACCGGACCAAAGATAAAGATCTCTGCCGGAGGCTCAACGCCATCTTGCTCCTTGCTGACGGGCACAGTGTCTCGGCTGTTTCTCGGCTCACAGCCGCCGCCCGGTCATCGATCAATCGCTGGGTGAACTGGTACACCTTGTACGGTCTGGAGGGGCTTGAAAGCGAGCCTCGGGGGCGCAAGCCGGTGCTGCCATTTGCTCACATCTCGGGTCTATTACAGCTGTTGATCCAGTTGTCTCCACAGGAGCTCGGATATCAGCGCTCGCGTTGGAGTACCGAACTGATGGCGCTTGAACTCAAACGGAGTTGGCGCCTGACATTGCATGCTTCAACAATACGGCGATGGCTGCCCAGGCTAGGGATTGTCTGGCGCCGGGCCGCGCCCACTTTGCACATCCGCGATCCCCATAAAGAGCGGAAAATGGCCGCTATCAATGAGGCCTTGGGACGCTGCAGTGCGGACCATCCCGTGTTCTATGAAGATGAGGTGGATATCCACCTAAATCCCAAGCTGGGGGCGGACTGGATGATGCGAGGGAAGCAGAAGAAAGTGGCAACTCCGGGCCAGAATCGCAAACATTACCTCGCTGGCGCCCTGCATGCCGGAACAGGTAACGTGACCTATGTGGCGAGCGATAGCAAAGACACGGACTTGTTCTTGTCACTGCTCCAAACACTAAAGCGGACTTATCGGCGCGCCAAGAGCATCACGCTGATCCTGGATAACTACATCATCCACAAGAGCAAAAAAGCACAGCGATGGCTGGCAAAAAATCCGAAGTTCATCGTGCTTTTTCAGCCGGTGTATTCGCCATGGGTGAACCAGATTGAGCGGCTGTGGCATGCCCTCCATGAAACGATCACCCGGAACCACCAATGCCGCACATTGGGTGAGTTATTACGTCGCGTGTTCTACTTCCTGGATCATGCCGCCCCGTTCCCCGGTAATGGACATGGGCTTATGCAACTGGAGCGAAATTAGGATCAGCTATTTAGTGGTTCATGTCGATGATGACGCAGGGATGGCCGCCACCCGCCGGTTAAACTCGGCAAACTCTTCAGCATTATCTTCCCAACGCTCAATGCTGGCCGCCAGCAGGTCTAACAGCTGGACGTTGTTATCGTAGTCATCCACCAGCTCATCTATCAGTGCCAGCGCACTTTCGTAGTCATGCTGGTTGTCGATATGGGTGAAGTAGGGCAGCTCGGCCAAGGCCTCTCGGAGCTGTACCAGAATGGGTTTCAACATGTCAGAGTTACCTTGTTGGTTGCGCCCCCCCGTTTTCGATAACACTGGGGACCTGTCCAGTTTAGATCTTCAATGGAGGTGGCTGCTTGGTATGACACCATCACTGCATTTGCAAATTTTCCCGAGAAACCTCGGCTAGATTGGCAAAATTTCGTGCTCATCAATTCAAGAAGGTATTTAAAGAAGCGAACGCGGGTGCGAACTTGTGAGCTCCCGTGAAGCGATCGCAACAATCATGGACTCACTGACAGAGACGATCAACCGACGCACCATCGCTGCCTTGGCTTTTGTTGCGCCAACCCCAGTGCACTCCTGCTGAAACTCGTTACACCTTGTTTTAATGGCCCCTTGAATCGAAAGTGCGACACCCATACCTGAGGATCAAGGTTAAATACCGCCTTTAGCGTGTGAAAAACATTTACCGCCTAAAGCAGGTAAATATTGATATACCTGCCACAGCGTGTAAATTAAAAGAAATTACGCTACCAGGTAAGTCAAATCATGAAAGTAACCAGCGCCAAGCAACTTAGTGCCTGTCTCAAGGATGCCAGGCTTTCGCAAAAGCTCTCCCAAGGCAAAGTGGCCGGCAAGGTGGGGATCAGGCAGGACACGGTGTCCAGCTTCGAGCTCAATCCCGAGTCAACCAAGCTGGAGACCTTGTTCAAGATCCTCGCCGCACTGGAACTCTCCCTCGATATCAGGCCCCGCACCGATCCTGCGGAAAACGCCACGCCTGGCTGGAAGGAGGAGTGGTAATGGCCAGCCTGACGGTCTACATGAACGGATACCGGGTAGGTACCTTTACCAAGGCGACCAATGGTGCTCACCAATTTCAGTACGATGAATCGTGGGTGAAGTTGCCAGGCAGCCGCCCCATCTCGCTCTCCATGCCATTACGCCAGCAGCGCTACCAGGGCGATGAGGCCTATAACTTCTTCGATAATCTGCTGCCAGATAACCCGGAAGTAAGAAACCGGGTGGTGGCGCGCTATCAAGCCGATTCCACCCAACCCTTTGATCTGCTCAGTTGCATTGGCCAGGACAGCGTGGGGGCATTGCAACTGGTGGCTCAGGGCAGACCTGTGCCAGACGTTAAGCGCATTGAGTGCAAGCCGCTCTCTGACGCCGAACTGGAGCAGATCCTGACCAGCTACCAGCAAGGGATCCCGCTTGGTATGGTGAGGGAAGAGGACGATTTTCGGATATCCATCGCCGGGGCTCAGGAAAAGACCGCGTTACTCTACCTCGACAACCGTTGGTGCTTACCGCATGCAGCGACCCCAACCACCCACATTATCAAGCTGCCCATTGGCAAGATCGAAAGCCACTCCTACTCGATAGACCTCTCCCAGAGCGTAGAAAACGAATATCTCTGCACCCTGATCGCCAAAGCATTGGGTCTTCCGGTTCCCCATTGCTTCATCATGCAGGTCGGCAAGGTCAAGGCTCTGGCGGTGGAACGCTTCGATCGGCGCTACGCCACGGATCGCAGTTGGATCATGCGCCTGCCCCAAGAGGACTTCTGCCAGGTGTTGAATGTACCGTCAGCACGCAAGTACGAGAGCCATGGTGGACCGGGCATTGCTGACATCATGACGACCCTGCTGGGATCGGCCACGCCGGAGCAGGATCGGTACCTGTTTATGAAGTCTCAGGTGTTGTTCTGGCTGCTGGCTGCCACTGATGGCCATGCCAAGAATTTCTCGGTGTTTATCGAACCTGAAGGGCGTTTCCGGCTTACACCGTTTTACGACATCCTTTCCATGTATCCTGCATTTGGTGGTAAAGGATTACATCCCCGTGATGCCAAGTTGGCCATGGGGCTTACTGCAACCAAGGGCAAAAAATACGCGATAGAGCAGATATTTCCTCGCCATTTTTATCAAACGGCCAAGACGATTGGTTTTGAACAAGTGCAGATGGAAAAAATCATCAGCGAGCTGACGGATAATCTGGATGAGGTAATATCAATCGTTCGTCAGCAATTGCCTGATACATTTCCCACTGAGATTGCAGATTCAATTTTGGGTGGACTCAGTTCGAGAGCTCAACGCTTAAAACGATAATTAACCAATGTGACAAATGCCTCTTGCATCGCCCCAGGTGAGCCTCTATCGAGGCTCATTTTTTTGCGTACGAGCGAGTGAATGATCCATTTTAGATCAAAAAAACAACTAAAAATGCAGAAACCTGAAGTGCCAATTTTGGCAACATCAAATTTCCTCAGCTAACCTAGAACGACATAATGGCAATAAAGCATTGATTTTAAAGCTCTATATTAATTTGGTGCTTGACGTATCCTGATGACATTTTAACTATATTAACAGGTACGGCCTTCTAAGCCGTGGGTCGCAGGTTCGAATCCTGCAGGGCGCGCCATCGATACAGATGAGTTTGATTACTGTATCGAAGGCAGATTTCAGTGGTGGCTGTAGCTCAGTTGGTAGAGTCCCGGATTGTGATTCCGGTTGTCGTGGGTTCGAGCCCCATCAGCCACCCCATTCTCCCCTCCAGGCTGGGATCAGCCTGATGAGACAGCAGCACGCTGTCTGTTTGGACCGGCCACTGGCCGGTCTTTTTGTTTCTGCGCCGCCCGCTTTTTGGCGCAATGCCCCCACCCCATCCTCTGGCGCTCGGTGCCCTGCTCAGAATGCAATCCGGACCGCCGTCACAAAAATGGGGTTTTCTGCCCCGCTCAAGACACGCCCTCCCCATGCCATGACCCAGCGCAAGTCCAGGTCTGATCCCTCGTGTTATGGATAAAAAGATTGATAACACGGCTGCCAGGGCGCTCCTTCCTTCTCTTATCCCTTGTACAGGAGCAGCCAAATTCGATGGCACCGATTCATCTTTTCGTAATACGGTCATCCCATCCTTAATCAATTAGCTGAAATATAAGGAGTTATTGATAACCCCCCGATGCCGGTCCAAGGCCCAGCCTGTCACATGCCCCGCCGGTTGCAGGAAAAGTTCCCATACTGAGTTGTCTGCATTGCACATGACTGCCAAGGAGAGACAGAGATGAGTGAAGAAAGCAAATGCCCCTTCAACCACACCGCCGGCGTCGGCAGAACCAATCGAGATTGGTGGCCGAACCAGTTGCGGCTGGATCTGCTGCATCAGCATTCCCCCGGCGCCGATCCCATGGACAAGGACTTTGACTACGCCAAGGCCTTCGCCAGCCTGGATTACAAGGCACTCAAGAGAGATCTGGTCAAGCTGATGACGGATTCCCAGGAGTGGTGGCCGGCGGACTTCGGTCACTACGGCCCCCAGTTCATCCGCATGACCTGGCATGCTGCGGGCACCTATCGCACCACCGACGGTCGCGGTGGCGGCGGCCGTGGCCAACAGCGCTTCGCCCCCCTCAACAGCTGGCCTGACAACGTCAACATCGACAAGTCCCGCCGCCTGCTCTGGCCCATCAAGCAGAAATACGGCAACAAGATCTCCTGGGCCGATCTGCTGATCCTCGCCGGCAACGTCGCCCTGGAGACCATGGGTTTTCGCACCTTCGGCTTTGGCGGTGGGCGGCCCGACGTGTGGGAGCCGGATCAGGACGTCAACTGGGGGGATGAAATTGCCTGGCTCGGGGTCGATCCCGATCGGGTCAAGGGCGATCGCGAGCTTACGGCCCCCTTCGGTGCCACCCACATGGGCCTCATCTACGTCAACCCGGAAGGGCCCAACGCCAGCGGTGACTACATGGAGGCTGCCAAGGACATCCGTTCCACCTTCGGTCGCATGGCCATGAACGATGAAGAGACGGTCGCCCTTATCGCGGGCGGCCACACCTTCGGCAAGGCCCACGGCGCCGCGCCCGAATCCCACAAGGGGCCAGAGCCGGAAGCCGCGCCTCTGGAGGCCCAGGGCCTCGGCTGGATGAGCGACTTCGGCAGCGGCCATGGCAAGGACACCGTCTCGAGCGGGCTCGAAGTGACCTGGACCAAGACACCGGCCCTGTGGAGCAACAACTTCTTTGAAAATCTGTTCAACTACGAGTGGGAGCTGACCAAGTCGCCTGCCGGCGCCAAGCAGTGGGTGGCCAAGGATGCACCGGAGATCATTCCCGATGCGCACATCCCGGGCAAGTTCCACAAGCCGACCATGCTCACTACCGACCTGACCCTGCGCTTTGACCCCGAGTTTGGCAAGATCTCCCGCCACTTCTATGAGGATCCGCAGGCCTTCGCCGATGCCTTCGCCCGCGCCTGGTTCAAGCTGACCCACCGTGACATGGGCCCCATCGCCCGCTACCTGGGGCCGGAGGTACCCAAAGAGGAGCTGCTCTGGCAAGACCCCATCCCCGCCGTCAATCATCCCCTGATCGATGACAAGGACGTGGCCCTGCTCAAGGAGCAGATCCTGGCGGCCTCCCTGTCCGTGGCCGAGCTGGTGTCGACCGCCTGGGCCTCCGCGTCCACCTT
Source organism: Aeromonas sp. s9 (assembly GCF_040907765.1). Taxonomy (NCBI): domain Bacteria; kingdom Pseudomonadati; phylum Pseudomonadota; class Gammaproteobacteria; order Aeromonadales; family Aeromonadaceae; genus Aeromonas; species Aeromonas sp. s9. The sequence continues at coordinate 15,873 of NZ_JBFOCK010000033.1, read as the reverse complement.
CCGTGGCTCCGACAAGCGTGGCGGCGCCAACGGTGCCCGCATCCGCCTGGCCCCGCAGAAGGAGTGGGCCGTGAACCAGCCTGCCCAGCTTGCGAAAGTGCTTCAGGCCCTCGACGGGATACAGCAGACCTTCAACGCTTCCGCCACCGGCGGCAAGCGGGTCTCCCTCGCCGATCTCATCGTGCTAGCGGGCGGCGTGGGGGTCGAGCAGGCCGCGAAGAGAGCCGGTGTCGCCGTGACCGTGCCCTTCACTCCGGGCCGGATGGATGCCTCCCAGGCCCAGACCGATGTTGACTCCTTCGCGGTGCTCGAGCCCCTCGCAGATGGATTTCGCAACTACGCGGGCGAGTGCGCGGGCTTCGCGGAGACCATGCTGATCGACAAGGCGCAGCTACTCACCCTGAGTGCCCCCGAGATGACGGTACTGGTGGGCGGCATGCGGGTGCTCGGCACCAACGCGGGCAACTGCCACGGGGTCTTTACCGCCGCCCCGGGTACCCTCTCCAACGACTTCTTCGTCAACCTGCTCGACATGGGCACGGAGTGGAAGCCGGCGGCTGGCAGCCAGGGAGTCTATGAAGGCCGTGATCGCCAGAGCGGCAAGGTGAAGTGGACCGGAACCCGGGTCGATCTGGTGTTCGGTTCCAACTCCCAGCTGCGCGCCCTGGCAGAGGTCTACGCCAGTGCGGATGCCAAGGAGAAGTTCGTGAAGGACTTTGTGGCGGCCTGGACCAAGGTGATGAACCTGGATCGCTTCGACCTCGCCTGAGGACGCTGGCAGGCGCCCCGTTCCCAACGCCCCGGGAACGGGGCGTTTTTTATGGGCCGCTTCCAACCCCCGGCCTCTCCCCACTCTTCTCGCGGCGGCATCAGCCGGCGGTGATGACGGTGCAGCCCTCCCCTTCGAGCGTCTTGACCAGGACCGGATCCTGCCGGGTGCAGATCAGGTAGTCGAGATCCGCAGCGTGCAGGAAGGGGTAGGAGGCCAGGGACTCCAGCTTGTCGTCATTGCACAGCACCGCCAGCGAGCCGCAACGCTCCGCGACCCGGCGCTTGAACTCGCTGTCCTGGTAATGCACGGCGCTGAAGCCGAGATCCGAGGACCAGGCGCAGACCCCCAGGAAGCCGAGGTCGAAGCGGAACTTTTTGATACCCTCGGCCGCCGTGATGTCGACGGCCCCGCCGACCAGCGGATCCTGCTCGCCGCCGAGGAGGATGGTCCTGATGCCGGGTCTCTCCAGCAGCCGGCAGGCGATGGCCGGGCTGTTGGTCACCACCGTCAGGCCCTGGTGTTCCGGCATGAGGGAGGCCAGTAGCAGGTGGGTACTGCTGGCATCCAGGAAGATCAGCTGGTTCGGTTTGACCAGGCTCAGGGCGGCCACGGCCAGGGCCTGCTTCTGTGCCACATGCTGGGTACTGCGCTCGGTCAGGGTTCCCGTCTGGGGCGACAGGGCGATGGCGCCACCGTGAATGCGCTTGCAGCGCCCCTCATCGGCCAGATAGCGCAGATCCCGCCTGATGGTCGCCTCCGTGGTGCCCAGCGGCTCCGCCAGCTCCGCCGCCATCACCTTGTGGTGCGCGGCCAGCAGATCCAGAATGAGGAGCCGTCGCTCCTCCGGTGAATACTTGTCCATGGTGTTCCCTTGTAATGGCCGGGCGATCATCGCCCGGCCGTCTCACGCCCCCTGCCGCTGCAGTGCGAGCAGTTGCAAGATGGTGTGCATGACGGCGTCTTCATCGTTCGAGCGGGTGATGAAATGGGCGGCGTCCTTGGTCTCGTCGTGGCCATTGCGCATGGCGAAGCTGAAGTCGGCGCACTCCATCAGCTCGATGTCGTTGAGCCCGTCGCCAAAGACCAGGGTCTCATGACGACCGGCGCCGACCAGCTGTTGCAACCTGGCCACCGTCGTCCCCTTGTGCACGCCGGCATTGGCGATGTCTATCCACTGCTTGTCGGACGCCACTATGTAGGCCTCGTCATCAAACTCGTCAAGCTGGCCCCGCAGATCCAGGCAGCGGCCCTGCTCGTCATAGACGGTGATCTTCACAAAGTCCGCGGTGATGTCGCCAAAATCGGCGACCGTCTGCACCTGGGTGTAGGAGCGGCGCACCAGGGCTTTCAGATGATCCGGCACCTCCTCCCGGATCGCCGCACAGGCCGCCGTGCAGGCAATGACGATGTGCTCGCCCGGCAGACGCTCCAACCGACGGATGATGGCCAGGCCCAGGGCGTTGTCCAGCAGCGACTGATAGACGTAGCGCCCCTGGTGCTTGATGCGGGTGGCGCTGTCTCCCAGGATCCAGAAATTCGCGCTCTGCGCCCCCAGCAGCTCCTCGACCCGGTCGACCTGTTTTCCCGTACAGGGCGCGAAATGTATCCCCTGCTGCGCCATGGCGGCAACCACCTCGGCAAACAGGGCTCGGTTGTAATCCCCCCTGCTATTGAGGAAGGTGCCGTCCATGTCCGTGATGATGAGTTTGATCATGCTGTTACCTCGGATGTATGCATTCTGACCGAGGTCATCATATCGCCACAATGAACACATGCAAACAAAAAACAAGATCATTTATGTTCATATTTGATCGAAATGATCATGGCATGACCTCCTTGCTCGAAGGATCCCAGGCACGGCCCCCCTCCTTCGATTGTCATTCAAGGAGACCCCATGTTGTCCACACTCTCCAGCCGGCGGCCCCGGCGTGAGCAGCTCGCCACCCGAGCCACCTTCTTCTGCTCGGGCTTTGCCACGGCGGCCTGGGCCTCCATCATCCCCTTCGTCAAACTGAACGCCCAGATAAGCGACGCCACCCTGGGCTATGTCGGCGTGCTCTCCAGCCCCTCCCTGGTCCGCTTTGTCGCCGACGCCTTCGGTCTGCCGGCGGCCCTCCACGGCGTCGTTTTGCTGATGGTGCTGGCCCTGCTCCTCAGCAGAGGCGTGGGGCTGGCACCCCGGGCCCCCCCTCTTTCTACAACCTGTCAGGAGCTGCCATGAGAAACCCTGTTTTCGGCGACGTGGTATTAAATACCGAGGACATTGCGCTCGGCGTCGAGGTCATCGCCAAACGGCTCAACGAGCGATTCACGGAGGCGGTGGTGATCACCGTGGTGCCGGGCGGCATGCTGTTTACCGCCGATGTCGTCAGGGCGCTGCGCTTTGATATCGCCATGGACTACATCTCCTGCCCCCACACTCCGGGGGAGCGCCACAATGCCTCTCCCATCGTCTTTCACGACAATGTCGGCATCCAGGGCAGAGACGTCATCCTGATGGACGACGCCATCGAATCGGGGGGTACCATGAGGCAGCTGGTCGCGCACCTGCAGGCGTTCGCGCCACGTTCCCTGTCCATCGCGACCCTGTTTGTCAAACCAGGGCGCGTGGCTATCCCCGCCGAGCAGTTTTATGCCTATGAAATGACGAGCGATGACCTGCTGGTGGGCTACGGCCTGCCCTGGGAGCACAAGTACCGGAATATCCCCTATGTCTCCAGGTTGAAGAGATAACGGGACGGGACAAGGTTAGGGAGCGATAAACCGATCAGGATAAACCTGACAGCAAGGGAGGCATTGACCAGACTACGTCCCGGTGTCGCCCGGTGTACGGCCTATGCCACTCCAGCAGGGCTAGTCCACCCGCCTGTCGATACCGGGTGGAGACCAGATTGCCGGTTACCGGAAAAACAAAAGGCCCCGTCTTGCGACGGGGCCTTTTGTTTTATTTGGCGGTGAGGGAGGGATTCGAACCCTCACTTTTGTATATCACAGCACAAATATAACCTTTGTATTCAATGACTTACGAAGTTATCGTCGACCATAAAAACTGTCAAATTGACTCAAGATATTGTCATGAGTTTTCTACATCTTTTATAAAGAGAAATTCTAAAATGTCAAGAACATGAACATGCTTTCTGACTATCGGAATCATGTTGTCGTTTCTTCTGAATGACAAATCGATTCACGTCCGTGAACTCCTGCTTTTCGGTAACGCCCGCCTAAGGGGCTGACAACGCATGCCACTAAGCTCAAACACAACAACCGTAACCACCGCGGCCCATTGGGACTGGAAACACCACGCGTTGATAGTCCCTCTTGAGGCGTTTGTTATACATATATTTTGCAAACACTAAGGAAAGTGCGAACAAGTATCCCACGAACAAAAAATGAAAATTTTAGTCATTTAATATCAATGGGTTACCAGTAAATGCTCTCGTGCCATATGACTTATTCGCACCTTCCCTAGAAAGCAGACATAACCCGATCCTTTAAAATTCCTAACCCTACCAAGTTGCAAAAAACTCTCTCCCTTAGAACATAACACAGCCATAACCGGCAACCGAAGGAGCGCAGCTTTCAGCAGTCCGAGTTGATGGGTTTGTTAGGCGACACTTTCATAGTATTGAAGGCTTTGCGATTTCCCGCCTCGCAAACTCGGAGGCGAGCAAATATAGAAATTGTTGCGGTTGCCCTGTTATGAAATCCTGCACTCTAGGCCCGTAGGCACTATCTGTAATGGTGGGCAAATGATGCGGACGATAGCGCGTGATTGAACCTAGGTAATAAGACAGCGCGTAAACGGACAGCAGCTGGGGAAGTGTATGCGCAACCTCATTGGCTGGGCGTAGGTAAGCGTAATGTCTTCGGTACGGTGGTATCGTTGCAACGGTCACCCAGAGAAATGGTCGCAGCGAGTCGAAAAGTTGCTGTAAGGAGTTCGCATACTTAGTATTCGGACAAACAACAGGGGCGACCTGCTGAAAGCAGATAAGTGCGCGCCCGTCGCTGTCCTTGTCGGAGCATGCCACTTGTGCAAAGGAAGGTTGAAGTTGCGAGTCAGCGAGGAATTTCTGGACCGTGACTCCAATTCGCGAAAGATCATCCGCGACGAAGTACAGGTTCAACCATATTTCGCGCTTAGTCTTATTGAGAACGGTTTGTATGTCATGCACGGCGACAAAGCGTTCCTTCTTATTTGCAGCAGATGACCATAAACGATGACCAGGGAGGATTTGGGGGAGCAAAACGGGGATATCATAATCCTGTGTTGCGGCTAGGCCAGCGCCTGAAAGTGCCCGCATGAACTCAGAGAAGTCCTGTAGTTGCCCATGCCCGTTTGGACTTGTAAATGCCCGCAGAAATGCATCGGTTAGTTCTTTTCCAGGCGGTCTAAGCATCTCAGACAAACCGTGCTGAGCTTTGTCAAATGTAGCCTGTGTTCCTCTTGTCAGGCAGAACGCCTTCACGAGATTCATAAAACAGTAATACAGGGCCAGCGGACGAGCCGAGACCCGCTGAGCGTCAATCGCAGTCTCGTAGAAGTCGCGAGCCTGATAAGTGCATGCGAGCGCTTCAGGTCGTGCCGCTGCGGGACAACTGGTCTTAATTGTTTGGTCAATAATCGCCCACGGATCAAGGGAAAAGAGGAGCGTCTGGAGGCTTGCATTTCCCTTTGGGCCTGTTTTTGTTGGCCAGAAGCTGAAAGGGATAAGCTTGTTGTTGACTCGGAGCCGTTCGCCTGTTCTTGGCTGTGGAAGTGGCATAAATCGTTCCTATTCTTTGCTGAGCAAAGCAAGCGTGATGGAAGTGGCCGCGCCTAACTCCTGCGTCACAGGACGAGCGTCAGCGAGTCCCTGTGCACGCAATTGTTAGGCATTACATAAAAATACAGCATCAAGTTCACACTCCTTTCTTTTCATTTCATCCTTAAATTCTTCAGTAGGAGGCATACGTCTTTCTAATCTTGATTTCACCTTATCTTCTGAAAATGCTATTTTTATAATTTCATTGCATTCAACATTATCTATAACTTCACTTGCATCACGTACAGGTATCGTTACCATTTTTTTCTGAGAGTCATGAAACAATGCCGTTTTTATTGGATATATTTCATTTAACCCTGCCAACCGTTTATCAAACGTAACAAAAAATGGAATGAAAAACTTTCCTCTAGAGGCATCTGATGCCCATGTTTCCATCAGACGAAAAAAGAACATGTCCCAGCTAATGTTTCTTAAGGCCTCTGAAGAACTTCCTGCAAGCCTTATTGATTTTCTCAGGTTCGCAAGAATTGGCACCGCCCCATTGTTCTTAAAGTACAAATACGCAAAGATAGCTTCTCTTAAAGCTACTCCCGCCATCTCTTCATCTAATATTTTAATTGTCTTTGTAAACTTTTCTTTGAGATTACCATTATCACAGTGCTCAATGTGAACAATAGATAGCAATATATAATAAAAGCGCTGCCGTCTCAGTAATTGCTCCTCAAGAGCCTTAGATTCCAGAGAGCCAAAATAAAAATTTTTTAGCCTCTCATCTGCAATGTTCAGTGCTTCAGACTGGCCAATTCTAATGTCTATATCATCAATATATTCAACTTTATCTTTTTTTGGTACGGCAGTTGAAAACCGTAGGAAATTTGAAAATGTTCGTCTTATATCGTCCCATCGGTCTTCGACATGTGCAGCGTTCTCAAATAAGTATGGTAAAGCGTCCGTATTTAAATTGTGACCGCGAATATGTTGAAGAGATGATAGAAATGCTCCACGATTATTACCTAAAGGCTTACCTTGAAAAAAAAGATCTATAGTTCCTACGTAGTTTGAGTCTAAAAGCAGCGAATAATCTACAGGGACCTCAATTTTCGAAGAATCTAAGTGAGCACTAAGAATTTCATTACTAAAAACAAATATATTGGAGCTATCGTAGTATTCCTGAAGAAAAACCCTTGATTTATCCTCAAAGGTTTTCTTTTTTAAATGAAGAGGTAATAGCTTCGATTCGTAACCTTCAACATTTGTTAGAAGTCTAACACCATGCAATGAAGCTCTATGATATTCCCATTGTGAAAACATTCGGAATATATCTTTCTCTGAAATTATTTCTTTGATCAACTTAAATGTCGACTGATCAATAAATCTAGTCATTTCTATCCCTTTACCTAACGCCCTAATCAGCCGACGCGTCAGCGATCGGCTGAATTTGATTGTTAGCTGTTCCTGCCTCATCTGAGGTTGTCTTAATAGCATCACGATGAAAACCTTGGGCGGATACTGCAAACACCGCGAGCCCACTGACAAAGATGTATATATCTATTCCGGAAATCATCTGCTTGGCTTCTGGCCAAAATATTCCAGCAACCAGAAATAAACCACACACAATGCCACTAGCTTGAAATACAGCATTTATCATTACGGCATGATTGAATTCATTCTTGGTTTTCCAACAACGCCAGCTATAAACCGCAATAAAAATTAGACCTAAAATTGCCGAAGGAATTAGCATCACTTTATCCACGACGCTGCCCCCCTTTAGGTGTGTTATTAGATGGAGGTTTTGACCCTCGCTTACTGTCATTCACAGATTCACCCAGAACAGCTCCGGCAATTCCCCCAATAATAGCGCCGACTGGACCTCCTATTGATGCACCAAGAATGGCTCCACCAACTGCCGCTCCGGTTGTTCGAGTATTTTCCTCTTCAGACCTTTTGTTTTTGTCATTCATAAGTATTCCTATGATATACAGCTAACGCCCTGTTAAGGTGTGAGCAACGCAATACCGAAGTCGCCGCATACCACCTTAATCACTTAAAACAACGCATAGTGAAAATGCCACGCTTTGCAAATCCCTCTTGAATAGTTTGTTAGCCATTTAACTTGATGAAATACTTGTTACTGCTCAACGATTCGAAACAGTATTTCATTGATAGCTTTTCCCAAAATGAAAAACCGTCGATTATTTCAACAAACACTTTAGTAATGCCATCCTGTGTCAACTTTTTCTCGACGTGCGAGAATAGTGCCATTCCAACATTTTTCTGCCGGCAAGACTTACAAACATAAATTTTGTATATCTCAGGACTTTCATCACATCCAACCAGCGTTAGTACACCGACTGGTATATCGCCATTTAAAGCAACGTAATATTTCAGAGGTGACATCACAGACCAGATATCTGTAATGTTAGTTTCTTGATCTAAATTCAACTCACACTGAATTTGCTTGAGGAGTACATTTTTTGAATCTATTTCGACTACAGAAGTGCCTTCTATTTCAATTATATTCACTTAAACTTCCTTCTTAATGGCTAACGCTTGCAGCATGCGCGCCTACGGAATGGAGCCGAAGGCGAAATGTAGTAGGCGTCGCCGTGCCTGCACTTGTTAGAACTGTTGAATAACACTTTTTGCCCAATCTCTGACTGTGCTTTCGTACTGCTCTTTCGTTGGGCAGCCCATAGACTGACGAGATGTGTGTTTGACATAGGCGACGTTTCCCGAAAAGTTCAAAAATTCAACGCAAATGCGCACAGCAAGGTGTGCCAGTTCACCGCATGCTACGACATGGGAGAGCCCATCAATTTCAGAGAACAACCGCTGAATGTTCTGTTTCGACGTAACTTCAATACAATTTGGCACCGACCTTTTTGTACTTTTCTTATATTCGACTTGTGGCCATGCATTTGTGATCAGGTAATCGTACCGATTTCGAGAAGTAAAAAGGTCGCCTCGCATTTGTACGAGGTGACACAATCCGTCGTCCAGCACCCTTCCCGTCTGGCCAGCACAAGGCCGTCCCTCACTCTCCTCAAAGCGGCCGGGGCAGATAAATACGAAGCCAACTTGGCCGGAATCTTTGGGCCGTTGGATATGGCAGTGAGTACCTTGCTCAGTCATACGCTCGATCATAGTTCTAACAATGATTAGATGGAAAGCGGTACTAATCCGTTAACAGAGCCTTCCGTATAACTCCGCTCTGTCCTGATAGTAACTACAAAAAAATATAATTAAAACAATACATTACCAATCTGTCTCTGATACTTGAGCGTATTCGCTTGACCTTACCTTTTTTGCTCTATCACATACAGCTGTATATAAAAACAGTATAGGGGTTTAGTCATGGAGGGCGACAGCAAACCCCGCTTGCGTGAACAGGTCAGGGCAGTGATGCATTTACATCACTACAGCATCAGCATCCGTACTGAAAAGTCCTACTGGTTCTGGCTCCGCAATTTCATACGTTTTCATAAACTGCGACACCTGCTGGAGCTCGGTACCGCCGAGGTCAATGCCTTTCTCACACGGCTTGCCGCCGAACGAAAATGTGTTGCCAATTGGAAACCAATAAATTAGTACAGCCACCATGTTGAGTAACGGGTAGCCACTCGCTTATCTATCTCATCAGGCAAGGCTACCGCCCCTGAGTTACAGCCCTCAGCTCGCTGCTGTTAACCAACATGGTGCCACGAATCGCTCCCATGACGCTTCCCTGAGAGATGGATTTTCGTTTGGCTATCTTAAGGGAGTAGATCGAGACATGGAAAGAGGATATTGATAAAAACATGAGCAGGCTCAATCAATTAGTGAGCGACTGCCGTGTTAAACTGGCAGTTTAGTTAGCAGAGGATACGGATATTTCCCTCACCCAGCCCCTTTGCTACATGGAGAGGGAAATAGAGAAGGTTCTCCGATCCAAAGATCGGATAGTTGCAAACACTCTGGGGTGGTCAAAATTGGGCGCTAAAAACCCCGGAAACCTGGTTATTTTTGTGCGCTGATCAACAGTGATGGGTTGATATGGCTAATCTGCCGTTGAGCACTCAACGGCAATAAGAAAATCTGAGTCTCCCTGCGCTTTACAGCCTCATGCCCTAATTCACCTGTCGAGTGGTGGTGATCGGTAATCTTTATTGGATGTCATGGGTTACTTTGGTTAGATGCGGTTAAGCGAGTGAATCCCCTCTTAATTAGCCTCAGAGCCTTGCTATGGCTACGTTTGACATAATGATGGTTAAGCTGAGTAAGTGAAGTTGCTATGAAGCGTGGTGAGTGCTGGATGGGCTCTTATCAAGGTTTACTCAGTGTTTATATATAAATCACCTTAATCAATTAACCAAAAACCACTGTAGGTCAGTAATGGCGAGGGTTTGAGGCTGGTTAAGAAGCTAGAAAAACCACTTAACATGTACTTAACCAATTAATCATCTACCCAATAGATGAGCAGAAAAAAGCCCCGCCTTATCGACAGGGCTTAAGAGTCATTTGTCGGCTTTGCCCTTCTCTTTGGGGCTATCGACGGGCAGCAGGTACTCGGTCCTATTAGAACGCGCCCTGCGGCTCTGGAGCTTGCCCTCGCTCGCGAGCAACCGGAGTGCCTTACCCCAACTACTCGCCATGCTCAGCCTCTCACCGTGGCGGGCGCACAGCCCGCTCGCCGTGAGCCATTCAGATGAGGCCAGTGGACGCGATAGATGGTGGTGGTAAATAACCTCATAATATGGACCCTTGTCTGTGTGAGCATCGTTTTCCGATGCAGCTAGTGCAGCTGTTGCATCATCCAGAAACCACGTTGCTCCTGACTCATAGCGCTCCCTTACCTCCAGCCAAAACTGGCGCAGTTGCTCAGGGTCTGTCTGGGACAAACGGCCTGCACTCCAGCTCCAGCCCAGGACCGTATTGAGGCGCTCAACATCAGCTGCCGCAGCCAACTCGATAACCGCAAATCTCGCGTTACCGGTTGTATCCTTGAGAAAATCCGTCCCGTTGACCGTGGCAATAAATGAAGTCTGGCGCTTTTTGGTGGTCATGCTGCGGGCATAGGGTAGGCGATAGCTGTCGTTCTCTCGGGTCAAAAAAGCCTTGAGGCTACCCGCCTCATGTCGGGTCGTACTCTCAAGCTCAGCCAGCTCCACAACCCATGCAGACACTGCGCGACGAACATCATCAGGCTTGTCTGGATTGATGGCACAATCGAGGGTCGAACCTTGGACCACAGCAGCCAGACGGCTCACCCAGGCGCTTTTTCGATAGGACTGTGCCCCCACCAACACAGGCACCAATTTCGAGTACCAGCGCGGTTGATAGAGTGCAGCGACACACCCAACCAGCCATGCATGTAACACCGCACTCGCATAGGCAGGATTTGCCGCATTGAGGGTAGCAATCACCGCATCGATGCGCGGTTTCCCATCCCACGGTGCCCCACGTTCGAGCCACTGACGCACAGGGTGATAACTGTGGCGCTCACAAATTGCGATCAGGTGCTCCTCAATCACGGCATCCGGCACACCTGCCAACTGGCAGGCATCAACCAGCGCGGATCGCTGACCCGCCTCAGAGCCTCCCAGACGCTCACCATCCGCATCAGCCAGTTCTGCCTCACCCGTCATCAGGTTGTAGCGTGGATCCCAACCGTTGAATGTGATAAGAGCAGACAAATTCGAGCTGGTTTTGATGGGGCGGCCAGTAGGGCTCATATCCGGCAGAGTCAGCAGTTTACCCTGCATCACCGACCTGACAGCCTGCTGCACCTGTTGTGTGGCAGCACCGTCCTTCTGACCGTCATATGACGGAATATCATGCCCCGCTGTTTTGTTTTTATTATTTTTCATTTTTATTATCCTCGGTGTTATCACCTGATTGTTGTTATATATAACCTCTGCCATTTTCTACTTTTTAATTGAGTAGGGTAGTTAAAACATAAATGGCTCCACTAAATTAAATTCAAACCGTTTTTATGAATGGTATTGCGCCATCAATATGGATGACCGTCACCGAGATATTGGCGTCAAGGTAGTTCCTCCTCGTCCCTCGTCAGACTCCACCTTGACCCCTATACCCGCCTCCTTCGTCATCCCATATTGACCGCTTCATACCATCCATAAAAAAGGGTTCTCCACCCCACTCCGGTCGCTGCGCAACCTACGGGGGTTCCGGTCTCGTAACCTCGACACACCCCCATACTTACGTGCGTAAGTATGGTTTTCAATAGCGTGCTTACGGTTATATTTCTTTGCGTACTTACGATTGTTTTCATGGCGCACTTACGTGCGCATTCGTAAGTGTCACATGTTATATTTACGCCAATGAAGATCATAGTTAGGTGTTTGTATTTTCTAGCATGTTTATTTTATCGAGTGATAGTGGTTCTGATTATCGCGAAAGACCATCATCTTTTGGTTTATTTCTTTTTATATAGGCAGCCATCCCGGTTGATTTATCTTTCGCATTTGAACCCTCATTTGGCTCGACTACCAAAATTGGTGTGCTAGGCTGGATGTAATTTTTATTATCTGTAGGCCGCACGCTATGAGTCACTCTAATATGGCTCAGGTCAGCATCAGCAGGACAGCTCGGCAAGCGCCCTCCTTTTGCTGATTTTCGATTTCCGTAACGATCAATCGAGGCTGTCGCTTGGTGCCCCATCAAATAGGCAATTTGTAAACGCCCCATACCTGATGCCTTGAGCTCAGAACCCATTTGATGGCGCCAGCTATAAAATGTAGGGAGATGTTTGCGCTTCGGCCATAAATTCTTCCCCGCAGCGCGTAGTTTGTCTTGCAGACACCCAACATTTACTTTTTGTGCTAATGTAACAAGCATATACAACGTCAGTGCTGTTATTCCATCCAGCTGTAACACTCTGTCAGCTCCGCGTGTACCATGATGGCTCTTTTTTGCTCCGATAACAGTTAGCCGATTACTATCGACTGTTACGCCAGCCAGCTCTGTGGGTCTGATACCGGTGAGTTTGAACAGTTTAATCGCAGCCACCATGCACTTATCATTCCGTGCATTAAAATAGTCAATAAGCGCAGTTTCATCTTCTGCTGCGATCGACTTAACTCGAGTCTGCTTCTGTTTAACGGAAAGCGTGCTGCCTTTGGCTGTGACTGGGTTATGCAATGCTAGAATGCGTGTAGCTGCATCGTCATATCCTAAGGTGCGTTGATGATGTGCAAGAGCCCCGCGTAGGCGACGCCAGTAGGCGGGCCGATATTCAGGAGCACAAGCCAACAATTCATCTGAGATATTTTTAGCAGTAAGTTTGATACATTTTCTTTCCAAACGAATATAAAAATGCTTTGCAATCTTTTCATATTCAATTTTTGTTTTATCAGTCGCCATCATCTTTCCTTAGGCTCTTAACGGCCCTTATTTAACGTGTTATCGAATCAATAATATATCGATGTGAATCACAGTAGTTATCGCTAATCTGATTGAGAATGCGGTTCACCAACATGTATGTTTTTCATTGATTGAGCAACCAGCCCTAATAAATATTGCTGAATTTGTGGGTCGGCAATTAATTTAGTCATGTCCAGTTCTGAGTTGTTGGCCGGAACCAGAGCCTGCGTCTCATTAAGGCGGAAACAACGAGCAAGAGCGTTTTCGGCTAATGTTTTGAAATCCGCAGCATCCTCAACTAACCATTTTCCATAATGACGCCTGATCATTGCGGTACTTGTATGCCCCATCTGTTTGGCAATCCATTCGATATTAACACCTGCGGACAACAGTTGACTGGCATAGGTATGTCTAAATTGCGATGGCCCTCGGTAGGCAACCCCCGCTGTGGCACAAAACGGCTCAAAAAAATCCTCTCTGAATTCATCGACGCTGGTGTATTGACGTCGCTTATCCGGATAATATGCTAATAAAGTCCGGCGCAATTTGATCCGTGTACGATTGTCAGCACACATGACCGAAATCGCTTTCTCTTTGCGATGCCTAGCATGCTCCAGAAGAGTGCGTAGTGCCTGCACTGCGGGGACAGTCAACTCGACTGTTCGGCAGGAGCTTTTGGTTTTCGGCGTTTTATAGCAACCATCTACCAGGGCCAGATCAACACGCAGTGTGCGTTTATCCAGGTCGATAGCCTCACGGCTAATTGCCAACAATTCGCTGATCCGCAGTCCAGTGGAAATACCAACCTGGATTATTGCTGCACCAATAGGGTTGATATGTTGATGTGCAATAAATAACTGGATCTCTGATTGCAGGAATGGCTGAGGCTCTACCACCTCAAATCGACAATTTTTGACATGACACATCGGATTGATTTTTATAATGCCATCTCGATAGGCCCTGTTAAATACCTGTCGCATAATGTCAATATACTGATTGACCGTGTTCCCTTTGAGGCGTTTTAGGGAAGGTGCGAATAAGTCATATGGCACGAGAGCATTTACTGGTAACCCATTGATATTAAATGACTAAAATTTTCATTTTTTGTTCGTGGGATACTTGTTCGCACTTTCCTTAGCAGTTTGGCAATATACATTTCGATGTCGGTTGCATTAATATCAACCAGCTTCTTTTTTCCCCATTTACGGATAAGCTGCATGGCTTTTCTACACAAAACATCATAGGTTGCGTCTGATACCTGTTGGTATTTTATGTTCAGGTGTTCCTCTACTGCGGTTTTGAACGTTTTTTCACGAGGTTCTGATTTTAGATTGTTGTTATTTTTCATGTGCACCCTGTTTTTATTATTATAATTTTGCGCAGGATTACATTCAGCAAAAACCAAGTCAAATAAAAAGTGAAACCTAACAAAAACTAATTTAATGTCAATTTTAAATATATTTGAAATAAATAAATTGTCAAATTAACGACCAGTAACAGCAGAAGCAAGCCATACTTTTTTAATGATGAAAATCAACATGTTACCTTGCCAGGTGAGCACGTGAGTGGGTATACCTCACCCACTCAAATGCCTATTTCGCCTGATATTCAAAAATCGACTAAATCGCTGGGGATTAACTCGATTTTTTCTCGCAGCAACGCAATACCTAGTCGCTTGCCGTAGCGGCCAAACGTCAGGCCGTTTTTACTGTGTCCCGCAAGTTCGGCCACAAAATGCTCAGCGACATCCGCCTGCTGTAACTCATCGATGAAGGTATGCCGCAGCCCGTAAAGCGTGGGACGGCCCTGACCTACGATGCCAGCCTCATTGAGGTGGCGTTGGAAGCGACAGGTGATGTTATGCGCCCAGTCGTCGTCTTTGCCTGATGGTTGGTCATCGAACAAAAATACCTGCCCCTGACCGCGACGACTCTCCACATAGTCCAGGAATTGATGTCCGATCAACGCACTATGTAGCGGCACGGTACGGTACGCATTGGCACTCTTGAGCTGCTGATCCACCTCTCCCGCATCAACCATCAGACACCAAATCCCCTCGACCTGTTTGACGTTCAGAGTTTTGAGCTGACAGGCCTCAGAGGGACGCAGCCCTGCGTACAGGCACAAGAGCGGTACCCACCAGTCCTGGATTTTCAATTTTTTACCTTTCTGTGATTGTTTGCTGCGCAGGCTGGCAAACAGCTGAGCCAGTTGAGGGCGATGCCAGCGCACTCGCTCCTCATCCGCCCGTTTGTGCGGCTTCTTGCCTGCCGTCAACCCATCAAAAGGGTTACGGCTGCAATAGTCCAGCGCCACGCAACAACGGAAGAACTGTTTCAGGGCGGCGAGGTAATCTCCTTTGGTTTTGAAACTGAGGTTGGTCTTGCGCAGCAAGCTGTTGCGGTACTCCTGCGCCAGAGCGGGCGTCACCTCATCGACTTTAACCCCTTTGGCCCAGGTGACGAAGGCGTTGATCCGAAGTTGGAGCTGGCCCACCGACCTATGCTGGATCCCCTCACTGGTTTTAGTCTCGATGAATCTCGCCAATGCGTGGGTGAGCGTGATCCCACTGCTGGGGCAAGCTGGGGCATCAACAGAAGGTTCACAAGGTGTGGAAGGTGTTTGAGGAGGGATGAACCCCGCAGCCTTGAAAGCGTCAAGATCGGCGCGGATCCAGCGATAGAAACTGCGAGGGGAAGTATCAGCAGGGGTAGCCGCGATCAGTGCGCGAGTGCGAGCTGCCACAGCCAGATTTCTATCTACGGCGACTCGGCGATCTTTGGTGCAAAGGGAAGTACGGATAGCGAAGGGCAAGCCACGGTCACGTAGTGACTTAGGCAGCGGGAGACGAGTGTAGTAGGTGCCGGAGGCATTTTTGCTCAGATACATGATTGTTCCACCCAGTTGATCCAGGAAAAAAATCACGTAAGTCTAGAAATGAAAAAACCCGTTGAAATTCAACGGGTTATATTT
>NZ_JBFOCK010000032.1:0-5705 GCF_040907765.1 Aeromonas sp. s9 | reverse complement strand
CGGGAATTCAGATAATAAGTGCGACACTCATGGATGAATGGCGAGAGGTGGCCAACTGCTGATTGGTGGTACCCTTCTGCTCGCCAAAGTAAAAGCAGTATCACCATGAGCTATCAGCAGTTGACCGAGGGGCAACGATACCAGTTATCGGTGCTTCGCGCACAGGGGATGTCCATCCTTGCCACCGCACGCGCCATTGGCGTTCATCGCTCCACCCTCTACCGGGAGCTGCGTCGTAACGCCGGGCCGCAGGGCTACCAGCCAGACAATGCGCATCAGCACGCCACCCACCGACGGGCCAGTGCGGCCAAATCTCGGCTATCTGCCGATGTCATCCAGTTTGTCGAGCTGACACTCGCCTGGTGGTGGAGCCCGGAGCAGATAAGCGCGGTGGGCAAGCAGATAGGCCTCATGGTGAGTCACGAGTGGATATACCGCCATGTGGCCGCCGACAAAGCCCGGGGTGGCCAGTTGTACCGCCATCTGCGCCAGGGCCACAAGCGCTACCGCAAGGGGGCGAGCAGCCTGCGTTCTCCCATCAAGGAAGCCCGCTCTATTGATGAACGGCCGGCTATCGTCGATAGCCGGGAGCGGCTCGGTGATTGGGAGGCGGACACGGTGCTGGGCAAGCAAGGCACAGGTGCACTGGTCACCCTGGTGGAGCGCAAGAGCCGGCTCTATCTGGTCAAGCGGGTCGCGAGCAAACAGGCTGGGGTGGTGCGGGATGCGATAATCGAGATGTTAACGCCCTACATCGAGCAGGTGCATACCATCACCTTTGACAACGGCGGCGAGTTTGCCGAACACAAGGCGATAGAGGAAGCGCTGGGTGCCGAGACTTACTTTGCGCACCCTTACTCTTCGTGGGAGCGCGGTCTGAACGAGAACAGCAATGGGCTGTTGAGGCAGTTTATCCCAAAGGGAACAGACCTGAGAGAGGTCACGGACGAGGATGTCAGGAGAGCGGAGCAGTGGCTCAACCTACGACCTCGGAAATGTCTCGGATTCAGGCAGCCTGTCAAGGTATTCGAAGAGTACCGTCAGGCGGCATAGGCGAGTGTCGCACTTCGAAGTTGAATTCGCGCTCCACCCCACTCCGGTCGCTGCGCAACCTACGGGGGTTCCGGGTTCGCTACTCTCACCACACCCACATTCTTACGTTCGTAAGAATGTTTTACCCCGCGTTCTTACGCTGTGTTGGCTCTGCGTTCTTACGGTTGCGACGAAGGCGTTCTTACGGTTGCGCCCCAGGGGGATTTGCCATGCAGTGATAGCAGCAAGGCTGTCCCCCTGTAGCCGCTCCCTTATCGGGATAAGTCGTCATCGGCATCGCGATGCCAATTGATGAATGCCGCCATGCCTCTCGGCGTTGTTGGGGCAGTTGAATCTGCGCTCGGCGAAGGCTCAGCCACTGTTGTGGGTGTAGCTACCTGGCGATGAGTTTTGTTATCCACAGAAAGCTCGGCGTGCGTTGTCCTGATATGGCTCAGGTCAGCATCCGCTGGGCAAGTGGGTAACACGTTACCATTAGCGGATTTACGATTGCCGTATTTGTCCACAGAAGACGTTGCCTGATGACCCATGATGTAGGCAATGCGCTGCCGGTCGAGCCCAGACGCTTTGAGCTCAGAGCCCATCTGATGGCGCCAGCTGTAAAAGGTCGGCAGCGATTTTCGCGCCGGCCAGAGGTTTTTGCCCGCCGCACGCAGCTTGTCCTGCAATGAGCCAATTTTTGCTTTCTTTGCCTCGGTCACCATGAGTTGCAATTTCTCTGGCGAAAGCGTGTCAAACTGTAAGACCCTATCTGCACCACGTTTGCCGTCGTGACTTTTTTTGGCTCCGATAACGGTGAGCCGATTACCCTGCGCAGTTATGGTGGCTAGTTCAGCAGGTCTTATCCCCGCGCGCATAAACAACAATATGGCCGCCAACATAGCGCTGTCATTACGCGCCTTAAAATACTGAATCAGTGCAACGAGATCATCATTATCGACCTTTTTAACTCTTTTTTGTTTTGCCTTAACCGGTATATCTGGCCTACTCAGGGCCTGAATTCGCTCGGCCGCGTCGGGAAAATTCAACAATTGTTGATGATATACCAGTGCACAGCGCAGTTTTCGCCAATAGCCAGGACTGCATTCTGAAGCGCGAGCCAACAATTCATCCGCAATGTTTTTTGCTGTGATGTTGAGGCCCTTTTTCTTTAGGATTTCATAATGATTTTTTGCCAGTCTTTCATATTCCTTTTCCGTTGCCTGTGTAGCCATTCGGTCATCTCCCAGAGCGCTTGAATAACGCCTTCTTTAGATAGTGGGCAGGATTTCCCCACCCACGACGTGGATCCCTTTATTAAAGGTGCGATTTAGTTTTAAATTAATGCTGAATGCGTGATGTAGACAGTGATTTACTGCGCCACAGAAATTCGCTGCATTAAAACACTCATCAATCTCTGCATGACAGCAGGAGTTGCCAGTAATGCGTCGACATCGAATTCGCTTTCTGTGTTTTTATCTTCAGTTTTTTGATTACAGCTCGGCACAGTAACTTGAGCCTGCTGACCAGCCATACAGGCATTAAATACCGTGTCAGCCCTACCCCTATAATCAGGGGCGTCCTCCATCAACCACTTGCCATAATGGCGTACCACCATTTCTGTACCGGTGTGCCCCATCTGACGGGCTATCCACTCGATGCTAATCCCCGCCGAGAGCAGTTGGCTTGCATAGGTGTGCCGAAATTGAGATGGCCCCCGATAACGCACCCCAGCAGCCTGACAGAACGGCCTGAAAAACCGCTCACGGAACTCATCAACCGAGGCATAACTGCGCCTTTTGGCGCTGTAGTAAGCCAGCAGGGTGCGTTGTTCACTCATCTGAGTGCGATTGTCCGACCTCGTGACCGTAATCTTCTTAGCCTTACGATGCTCCGCTAGCCTCATCAGGGTCTTGAGAGATCCAACAGCCTGTTCTGACAGCTCTATCGTGCGAATAGATCCCCTGGTTTTGGGCGTTTTGTACTGCCCATCAACCAACGCAAGGTCAACCAATAAGGTCTTCTTGTCGAGATTGACCGCCTCCGCACTGACCGCCATTAACTCACTGATGCGCAGACCCGTAGAGATACCGAGTTGGATGAGTGACACCTCCAGCAAATGGGTGCTTTTCAGGGCGAGAAATGCCTTAATTTCGTATTGATAAAATGGATCAGGTTCGTCCACCTCAAATTTACATTTTTTAATGCCATCCATTGGACTGGTATGAATAACACCATCGCTGACAGCTCGTGCAAAGACTTGTCTCAATATATCCAAATATTGGTTAATGGTATTTCCTTTATATTTTTTGTTGCAAAATCTCACTACGAGTAGTTCAATGTCACTCGCACGATATGACGTCAGCGGTTTATCACCAATCCATTTTATCAACTGTTCTGCTTTACGCTTCGAAATGTCATAGGTTGTCTGCGCATACTGGTATTTTTTGATTTCCAGGTGCTGACGAATGGCTGACGCCAGTGAATGCTCATCAACAATGACTGAACGCACAGTGTTGTGTTTAGTTTTTTGTTTTTGAACGGTCCTTTTATTGGTTTGTTTGTTCATAATTACCCTCATTACAGTTATAAATACTCCTTCAATTACAAAAACAGCAATAGCAAAACGTGATGCTCACGCATCGATACCGAGAGGGTAATAGTGCACCTAAAAACAGCGATATAAATTACTCTGTGACGCTATAAACAGATAAGTTTCACCTCAAAATCCTGTTAATTTGTCAAATGCCAAGTATACATTAGCGATAGCTGATGTCATTTAATCGATATAATCAAATGTTCCCGTCAGATTTTTACTCAACATTGCATCAAGCAAATACCATGTGTTATTCACTTCACCCGAATTTGGGTAATAACAACCCGTTCAGCGTATCGAAGATAGCTGTGATATTGGCGGTATTTTTTAAATCTGAAGGGGTGATAACCCTTGTTTGAACGAGATAAACGTGTCGGTGTGTTCTACGCCATATTCATTTCGTTTCGATCCTTCGTGTTTACTGTCGTTGTTATGTCCTTGTTAGCAGCTTTATCAGCATACTACAACGATTGAGGCCCACTCGTCAATGAAAATAACCCACAAAGAAAAAGAAATGTCAACATATTTTTATTAGGTTTTTTAAATATTTTCCAGTGCGCTTAAAATCATTATAAATCATGAAGATAGGGCCATGCCCGCTCCATTAAACCGCCGAGAAATGCTCTCATATTGGTTTTTTCATGGGGGGTAGACAGCCCTGTTACCCAAAAAATATGCGTCATCTTTACGGTGATTTTCCCCCTGACAGCAGGTGGTGGGGTATCAGGTCGGTAGGAAGGGATTGGATTTTCTCATTCAGCAGCCTAATGTTCACACGTTTGCCATAGCGGCCAAACGTCAGGCCGTTTTTACTGTGTCCCGCAAGTTCGGCCACAATATGCTCAGCAACGTCCGCCTGTTGCAGCTCATCGATAAACGTGTGTCTCATCCCGTAAATGGTGGGGCGGCCCTGACCTACGATGCCAGCATCATTGAGGTGGCGTTGGAAGCGACAGGTGATGTTATGCGCCCAGTCGTCGTCTTTGCCTGATGGTTGGTCATCGAACAAAAATACCTTCCCTTGACTGCGACGACTCTCCACATAGTCTAGGAATTGATGTCCGATCAACGCACTGTGCAGTGGCACGGTACGATACGCATTGACGCTTTTGAGCTGCTGATCTGCTTCTCCCGCATCGACCATCAAACACCAAATCCCCTCAACCTGTTTGATGTTCTGAGTTTTGAGCTGGCAGGCCTCGGAAGGCCGCAACCCTGCGTATAGGCACAGCAGGGGCACCCACCAGTCCTGAATTTTCAACTTTTTGCCTTTCTGGGATTGTTTGCTGCGCAGGCTGGCAAACAGTTGGGCCAGTTGAGGGCGATACCAACGCACTCGCTCCTCATCCGCCCGTTTGTTCGGTTTTTTACCTGCCGTCAGCCCATCGAATGGGTTACGACTGCAATAGTCCAGTGCCACGCACCAACGAAAGAACTGTTTCAGGGCAGCCAAGTAATCGGTCTTAGTTTTGAAACTGATGTCGTTCTTGCGCAGCAAGCCGTTGCGATACTCCTGTGCTAGCGCGGGCGTCACCTCATCGACTTTGCCCCCTTTGGCCCAGGTGACGAAGGCGTTGATCCGAAGTTGGAGCTGGCCCACCGACTTATGCTGGATCCCCTCACTGGTTTTAGTCTCGATGAATCTAGCCAGTGCGTGGGTGAGCGTGATCCCACTGCTGGGGCAAGCTGAGGCATCAACAGAAAGTTCACGAGGTGTGGAAGGTGTTTGAGGAGGGATGAACCCCGCAGCTTTGAACGCGTCTAGATCGGCGCGGATCCAGCGATAGAAACTGCGAGGGGAAGTATCAGCAGGGGTAGCCGCGATCAGTGCGCGAGTACGAGCTGCCACAGCCAGGTTTCGGTCTACAGCGAGCTGCCTATCTTTGGTGCAAAGGGAAGTGCGGATAGCGAAGGGCAAGCCACGGTCACGCAAAATCTTGGGCAAGGGAAGCCGAGTGTAGTAGGTGCCGGAGGCATTTTTACTCAGATACATGATTGTTCCACCCAGTTGATCCAGGAAAAAAATCACGTAAGTCTAGAAATGAAAAAACCCGTTGAAATTCAACGGGTTATATTT